>JABDLQ010000165.1 GCA_013002925.1 Gammaproteobacteria bacterium
CCAGGCGCGATTGGTCTGCTCCGATAATTCAAAACGCTCCCGTAATTCAATCGCGGCTGGAAGCCGTGCAGCCAGAACGGCCGAAGGCCGGGCGAGCAAATGCCCTTGGGGTGCTCCCTGAACCAGAAGCTGGTTTTCGCGTGGGGTTATTTCAGGATGATCAGGAATAGATTTTGCGTGGTAACCAGGTGGCCAGTTCAGGCCACAAGGCCAGAAGCATCAGCATGACCACCTGGATGGCAATAAACGGCATGACGCCACGGTAAATTGCACTGGTCGGTACTTCAGGCGGCGCCACTCCGCGAAGATAAAACAACGCAAAGCCAAAAGGCGGGGTCAAAAAAGACGTCTGCAAATTGACGGCAATCATCACGCCAAGCCAGACGGGGTCAACGCCCATGGCCAACAGCACTGGTCCTACGATCGGAACTACAACAAAGACAATTTCGATAAAGTCCAGAACAAAACCCAGTAAGAACATCAACAACATCACGACAAGCAATGCGCCAACCTTTCCGCCCGGCAAGCTACCAAGCCAGTGATGCACCACATCATCGCCACCAAAACCCCGAAACACCAGGGAAAATACCGACGCACCCACCAAAATCATGAATACCATGCTGCTGACTTTGGTCGTGCTGCGCACGATGTCGGTTAAGCGCGACCAGGATAACTGTCGACCAGGAATCGCCAGCAACAACGCCCCCATCGCGCCTACACCGGCAGCTTCGGTCGGCGATGCAATGCCGGCGATGATCGACCCAAGCACTGCAAGAATGAGAACCAGCGGCGGCACCAGCACTTTGAGCACGCGTAACATCAGGGCGCGATTTGAAATGTCGGGTTTATCGATCGGCGGCATTGACTCCGGCCGGACCATCGCCACGATCAACAGATACAGAATATACAGCACCACCAGGATGAGTCCGGGGAGCAAGGCGCCCATGAACAGATCACCAACGGACACGGCATCCTGTGAAAATAGCCCTTGGCTGCGCTGGGCTTCCTGATAGGCCGATGACAACACACTACCCAGCAACACCAGCACAATTGATGGTGGAATAATCTGGCCCAGGGTACCCGACGCGCAGATTGCGCCACTGGCAATTGCAGGGTCATAACCCCGTTTGAGCATCGCCGGTAATGACAGCAAACCCATTGTAACGACCGTCGCACCCACAATTCCCGTACTCGCCGCCAGCAGCATACCAACCAGTGTTACGGCAATACCCATGCCGCCGCGCAGCTGGCCAAACATCATCCCCAAAGTATCCAGCAGGTGTTCCGCAATTCTTGCACGCTCCAGCACCACGCCCATAAAAACGAACATGGGCACCGCGACGAGAATTTCGTTTTTCATCACACCACCATAAAGGCGGTTAGGCATCGTCCCGAGCAGCGTTGGATCCAGGTCACCGGTCAACAGGCCAACACCACCGACCAGCAAGGACATTCCCGCGAGTGTAAAAGCAACCGGAAAACCTGCCATCAAAACGATGATCACAGCGACGAACAACAACATTGGGAAAAATGCCGCGTCCATTTAAATCTCCGGCGTGTGATGCGGATGCGTGCCGGATTCCTCGGGGTACCAGCTGCGCACAATCATCGCGATACCCTGCAGTGCCAACATCACGCAAGCAATCAGAATACTGGTTTTTAACAGCGACGGAAAAGGATACAGGAGCCCGCCTGTTTCGTGTGACGTTTCGCGATTCGCCCATGACCGCAGCACATAGGACCAGGATGACCAGAAGATAAACGCGGTCGTCGGAAGTAAAAAAAACACGACTCCCAGAGTATTCACCCAACGTTTCCACGTGTGCGGGAAGCCTCGGTAAAACACATCCACGCGCACATGCTGATCGTCGCCCAACGTATAGGCCGCCCCGAGTAAAAACACCAGCGCATGCAAATAGACGGAGACTTCCTGCAACCAGATCCAGCCCACCTGAAACACATGGCGCAGCACGACCACCAGGGCGGTGGTCAGCACCATCAGTAATGTGGCCCAGGCAACGCCATGGCCAATTTGCCTTGAAAACCGCTCAATGACCGACGCAACTTGTTTAGAAGCTGTCGCAAACCTCATAAACTGAGCATCTTTTCCTGGTCTTCCGGCGACGGATCAAAATCGCGGTCTTTGTAGTAGTTCTGGATGACTTCAAGTACTTCAACCGCGGTATCGACCACATGGAACAAATCCACATCGGTGGGACTGATCGTCTGGTTGGCAACCAGCGCATTGCGGAACCAGTCAATCAGGCCTTGCCAAAAATTTGCATCAACGAGAATAACGGGTATTTTTCGGGTTTTATCGGTTTGTACGAGCGTCAGTATTTCCATGAGCTCATCCATCGTGCCATATCCGCCGGGTAACACCACGTACGCCGATGCATATTTGACGAACATTACCTTACGTGAAAAAAAATGCCGGTAGATCAGGCTGACATCCTGATAGGAGTTTGGCGTCTGCTCGCGTGGCAGCAGAATATTCAGCCCGACGCTCAATGACTCTCCGCCATAAGCGCCCTTGTTCCCCGCCTCCATGATGCCGGGCCCACCGCCGGTAACCACCGCAAAGCCATTATCCGAAAGCAGCCGGCCGATTGCTTCGGCCAATTGATAGTGAGGGTGATCAACGGGTGTGCGGGCTGACCCGAACAGGCTCACGGAGGGCCGGATCGTTGCCAGCTTTTCAAAGCCATCGACAAACTCTGCCATTATCTGGAAAATTTTCCAGGACTCGCGATTTAGCAGGGCAAAATCTACCGGTGCGTCACCACGCACCCGGGCCCCGTTCTTGCGTTTTTTGCTCATGTAAAGTTATTCCTAATTTCGCCAAAAAGTCGGCGTGATCAACACCAGCAAGGTGAATATTTCAAGTCGCCCCAAGAGCATTCCCATAATCGCAACCCACTTCGCAACATCATTTACCGAGGAAAAGTTTTCTGCGACACCACCGAGTCCCGGACCCAGGTTGTTCAATGTAGCGGCAACGGCGGAAAATGCCGTGACCTGATCAAGACCCGTCGACATCAAAATAATCATCATAAAGGCAAACATGACGACATATACCGAAAAAAAGCCCCACACCGCCTCGATAACCCGGTCCGGTACTGCCTTGGCGCCGAGTTTTACCGGGGTCTCGGCATTGGGGTGAACGAGTCGAAACAGCTCTCGTATTCCCTGCCGGTAAATCAACAGCCAGCGAATCACTTTCATGCCGCCACCGGTTGAACCGGCACAGCCTCCGATAAAACTGCTGAGTATCAGTAACACCGGCAACGCACCCGGCCACGCAGAAAAATTGGCGGTCGCAAAACCTGTAGTCGTACCAATCGAGACCGCCTGAAAAATGCTTTTCGTAAGCGTCTCCGGCACACTCTCAAAGGTGCCGCTGAAAATCAACACGCCGTACGCACTGGCGGACACCATGACGAGTACCACGATAAAGGCGCGAAACTCAGGGTCATGCAGGTAAACCGTTACCTGGCCATCGCGCCAGGCGACAAAATGCAGCGAAAAATTCACCCCTGCGATCAGCATGAACAGAATGGCAATCCATTCGATTGCCGCACTGTTAAAATGGCCCATGCTCGCATCGTGCGTGGAAAAGCCGCCAATGGCGACCGTGCTGAAGGCATGAGAAATTGCATCAAAAATGCTCATGCCCGCTGACCAGTACGCTACACCGCAAAAAACCGTAATCCCAAGGTAGATGTACCACAATGCCTTGGCAGTCTCGGTGATGCGCGGAGTGAGCTTTGAATCCTTGATGGGCCCCGGCGTTTCGGCGCGGTACAACTGCATACCACCAACTCCGAGCATCGGCAGCACCGCAACTGCCAGGACAATGATTCCCATGCCGCCGAGCCACTGCAGTTGCTGACGATAATAGAGTATCGATTTGGGCAGCACATCCAGCCCCTGGATGACCGTCGCGCCCGTTGTGGTCAATCCCGACATCGACTCAAACACCGCATCGGTGAAGTCCATATCAGGCACGGTCGCCAGATAAAGAGGCGCCGCACCGACTGTACCGAGCACAAGCCAAAACGACGCCACCACGATGAACCCATCCCGCAACCGCAGTTCTTCATGACAACGACGGACTGGCCACCAAATCAGCAAGCCAAGCCCCGCCGTCAGGGCAAACGATTCAATAAAGGGCAACCACGCTCCATCGGAATAGATCACGCTCACGATAATCGGTGTCAGCATGGAGATGCTGAACACTATGAGCAACAATCCGAGAATTCTCTGAATAACCTTGAAATTCATGGGCGCTGTATCGTGGGTACCCGCAGACTAGAAGAAAGTCACGCCGACCTGGAAAAGCTTTTCAACCGCCGAAATTTGCGTGCGGTCGGTCGTAAATAATATGACATGATCGTCGGCTTCTACGACCGTGTCATGGTGCGCGATGATCACATCATCGCCCCGCACAATCGCGCTGATCTGAGTGCCAGGGGGCAGCGGGATATCTTCAACTGCACGCCCGACGACCTTGGAACTGCCACTATCGCCATGCGCCACCGCTTCCATCGCTTCAGCGGCTCCACGACGCAGAGTATGCACTTTGGCGACATCGCCTTTGCGGACGTGCGCCAGCAAAGCACTCAAGGTTATTTGTTGGGGAGATATTGCAATATCGATGGTGTCTGCCTCGACCAGATCTGCATAAGCCGGCCGGTTGATCAGGGCCATGACTTTTTTTGCGCCGAGACGCTTTGCCAGCATTGCTGACAATATATTCGCTTCTTCCGAGTTGGTCACTGCGCAAAAAACATCGACATGATCGATGTTTTCCTCCAGCAGCAATTCTTTATCGGCGGCATCGCCATGCAACACAATGGCGCTATCCAGGTGCTCTGATATAAATTTTGCCCGGATGCGGTCGCGCTCGATCAACTTGACTTGATTGGTGCGTTCCAGTGTTTTGGCGAGATTAAAGCCAATGTTGCCGCCGCCGGCCACGATGACACGACGTACCGGTGCTTCCAGCTTGCGCATCTCGCTCATCACCACCCGAATGTCCTTGCGCGCGGCAATATAGAACACTTCGTCATTTTCCCGGATGACAGTATCGCCATCCGGGGCGATACTCTTGCCATCCCGATAAATCGCCGCCACCCGGGTGTCGGTATTGGGGATATGCTCAGGCAGGGTTTTCAGCTCCTCCCCTATTAGCATGCCATCCTTGTGGGCACGCAGACCCACCAGGCGCACCTTGCCATCGGCGAACTCAAGTACCTGCAACGCACCGGGATAGTGAATCAGACGTTCAATATATTCGGTGACCAGGTTCTCCGGACTGACGGCCACATCCACAGGCAATGCGTCCTGAGCAAACAGTTTTTCGCTTTTTATGTATTCCAGCGCCCGGATCCGGGCGATTTTTGTAGGAGTGTGAAACAGCGTGTACGCCACCTGACAAGCGATCATGTTCGTTTCATCGCTGTTGGTCAGAGCAACGATCATGGTGGCATCACTGGCGCCCGCTGCCTCCAGAATATCCGGGTACGACGCATGGCCCTGCACTGTGCGCACATCCAGCCGGTCCTGTAGTTCGCGCAACACCTCACCATCAACGTCAACAATGGTCACTTCGTTGGATTCTTCCTGCGCCAGATAGTACGCCACCGTGGACCCAACCTGACCAGCGCCGAGGATAATTATTTTCATTGTGCAAACCTGGTTTGTGCGCGCATGGGGCTCATCGCATCCCGGACAGTGCCGATCTTACAATACTTCGAGATTCGCATACGCCAAAACCAACTCTTTCATGCCTACTGATTCAAAATTAACCTGTACTCGCGCCTGCGCTCCCTGCCCGGCAAAATTAAGAATCACCCCTTCACCAAATTTACCGTGCTGTACCCGTTGCCCCAGACGATAGCCAGCCTGCTGAGTAGCCCCAAAACCAGCCGCTTTCGCCCGTTTGCCTGCACTACCCTGCCCGGGGCGATAGACCGGCCTGCTAACGTGGATCTGCGGGCGTATTTCTTCCAGCAGCTCATCCGGTATCTCCCCAATAAATCTCGATGGTTGCGAATAGCTATCCGTGCCATGCAAGCGACGCTGCTCGGCATGCGTCATGTACAACTGCTGCATCGCGCGGGTTGCACCGACGTAACACAAGCGTCGTTCCTCCTCGAGGCCGGAAGCATCCTGCAAGGAACGCTGATGCGGAAACAGACCATCTTCCATACCCACCATAAACACCAGCGGAAATTCCAGGCCCTTGGCGGAATGCATTGTCATCATTTGCACACAATCCTCCCACACCGCTCCCTGGCCCTCACCGCTTTCAAGGCTGGCGTGTGCAAGAAACGCAACTAACGGCGGCAAGTCCTCCTCCATTTCTCCCGGATCAAAACCACGGGCTGCGTTTACCAACTCATGCAGGTTTTCAACGCGCGCTTCGCCTTTTTCAGTAACGTCCTTCTCATAGTGCGCCAGCAACGTGCTGTTGTAAATTACATGGTCGACCTGCTCATGCAGCTCCAGACCCTCGATCGCACTACCCATCGAGCGGATTAGCTCGAGAAATGCCCGCACGGCGTTTGCAGTACGAGCCGCAAAGCCGTTTTTTGAAAGCTCTGCAGCAGCCCGCCACAGCGACATCGAATGAGCTTTAGCGTGCTCGCGTATGCGATCGACCGACTTCGCGCCTATGCCGCGGGTCGGAACATTGATGATGCGATCCAAAGCGGTATCGTCATCCCGATGCAGGGCAAGACGCAAATAAGCCAGCGCATCCTTGATTTCAGCGCGTTCAAAAAACCTCAAACCACCGTACACACGGTACGGAATGCGGGCGTTGATCAAATACTCTTCAAACACGCGAGACTGCGCGTTTGACCGATACAAAATGGCCACTTCGCTGCGCACACCACCCTGCGCCTCCCAATCCCGAATACGGGACGTAACAAATTCAGCCTCGTCCCTTTCGTTATACGCCGAATACACCCGTATCGGCGCACCGCTTTTACCGTCCGTCCATAAATTTTTTCCCATGCGTGACTGGTTATTGGCAATCAGGGCATTAGCGGCCGCCAGAATTGTACCGGTGGATCGATAGTTTTGCTCCAGGCGTACTATCCGGGTGCGCGGAAAATCTTTTTCAAAACGATAAATATGTTCGATGCGGGCACCGCGCCAACGATAGATCGACTGATCGTCGTCCCCCACCACGAACGGTATGCCCTGTTGCCCCGCGAGCAGTCTCATCCAGCGATACTGGATAGTATTGGTGTCCTGAAATTCATCTACCAGCAGATATTTGAAGCGCTGCTGATAATGCGCCAGAATTTCCGGATTATCGCTCCACAACTCATAAGCGCGCAGCAGCAATTCGGCAAAGTCGACAACTCCGGCGCGATCACAGGTTTCCTGGTACACCCGGTAAAACTCATTGAGCTGACGCCTGGCCGGGTCTTCTGACTGCAGTGTCCCGGTGGGTCGCCTGACTTCATTTTTTTGATGATTGATATAACTGCGCACTTCTTTGGGGTCCCAGTTGCTATCCTCATACCCCAGGTTTTTTAGCAGACGTTTTATAAAGCGAAGCTGATCATCTGAATCCATGATCTGGAAAGCCTGAGGCAAACCCACATCCTGCCAATGTGTTCGCAACAGGCGATGAGCAATACCATGAAATGTGCCAACCCATAGTCTTGTGGACGGCATGCCCAGTATATGTTCGATACGTGCACGCATTTCGGCGGCAGCTTTGTTGGTAAACGTCACCGCCAGCACACTATAAGGTGAGGCCCCCTTTTCGAGCATCAGCCAGGCAATACGATGAATCAGTACGCGGGTTTTGCCGCTGCCCGCTCCGGCGAGCACCAGCACCGGATCCAGCGGCGCAGACACTGCCTCCTGCTGCTGTGGATTGAGCTCCGCCAAAGCGGCGCCGGAATTACGGGACTGCTGGTCAGCAATCACGATTCACTCTTGGTCCGGATTACAGATCACGAGTTGATTAGGCTCACCGGCTATCACTGCGCGCACATTTTCGCAGCGGGAATAGTCGAGTCCTGACCGGCCGGCGAGGTTATCGCAGCTGGAACCCGACAGTGACTCGATTGTGCCGAGCATAAACGGCGGTGGCTGCCGATCAAAATCTCCAAGGTTGCGCTCGGTCCGGGCATTGACCATTTGATCGTAGAGGCTCTCCGCCATCTCACAGGCACGTTGCCGGCCATCATCATCGAGGCGATCACTCAAGGCGCCTGCGCGCTGATTACTCAGAAATGGATCCCCACCGGCCAGCTCAGCTGCCACTGCCCATGCGTAGCTCATTTCTTTTGCCGAGTTACCGGAATCCTTGATTGCAAAAAGCTGCTGACGATGTGTGTCATCGAGGTTCGGTCCGTCCGCACGCATCACATCGATGCGGCTATACAGTTTGACAATCTGCTGCATCGCATTGACGGAACCGCTCGCAGCGGCTTTTTGATAGAGTTCGAGCGCTTCTGCCGGACGGGTTTTGGCCAGTCGCTCGGCCAGGAACTGTTGCGCCCAGATGTCGCCATTGTCAGCAAATGCGCGCAGCGTAGCGTCGTCATATTCCTGGTAGGGCTGCTCCAGCAAATACGTGCCGGTCTGGTCGGAAAACGCATAACCACGGCCCTTGTACCATTCGGCGAGTCGTTCTTCGATGTTGTCGAGGCCCAGCCGGCTCATTGTCTCCATAAAGTTGGCGCCTGGCTCGATCTCGATCTCTCGAACCGGTGCGCCATCGCTATCCTCCGGGGCCGGGAGCGGATCCTCGGGTGCCGGCATGGTTTGCGCAACAATCGGCGCAGCGGGTGGCGGATCCGGTGTCATCGCCACAGGCGACTCTGGCTCCTGCACTACGCTGCCTTTATCCGGTTCCGGCTCATTTTGATAAAACACGACAATAGCGGCAGCTACCAGCGCAACGACAAGCAATGCTATTACCGGGCGCATAACACTTCCGAAGCCGATGGCATCATCGCCACGCCAGTGCCATTGTCACCTGCGCAATAAAGCGCACCAGATGGCTGACCTGACAACCGTTTTAACCTGTCGCGATTCATTAACCCTTCATTTCCAAAAAAATGTTCATACCGCCGACCATCACTGCAATCGCCGGACCCTGTGTTGCTGCGACTACACTCATCATCAGTGACGCAGCGCTGCCATTATGGGCCACAGTCAGACCCAGCGGCAATGCCTATTTAACCAGCGCGGCATCAATACTGTTCTGCAGCGCTAAAACTATCAGGATCGCGCCAGGGCATGCCCGGAAAGCGCGCACTCTTTACAACATGAGCGCGTTCCGAACCCGCCTGTCAACGGCTTCATTGTACCGGCGCGGTGACCGTAGTGAATTGCCAAGCGAACACGGAGGGCGAATACGCAACTGCGACAGTCAACGTCGAACCTGGAACCTACGGCAAAACCGCGCAGATTCCACGTGGTCCGGCACCCACGGATTCTGACGCGGAAGATGACCCGGTCGCCGCAGCCCTGGGTCGGCCTCCCGGATCCATACACACGCGGATGTTTTACGCCACGCCAACCCGGCCGTATCAAGGACCCTGTAGTGATTACGCTGCATCAGCCTATCCGTGACAGCTTTAATAAACGCTTTAAATCGTTATAAATTGCGCGCGGGTCCGCTGCATTCGAAAACCGCATGACCAGGTTACCCAACGGATCGATAATGTAAATCCATTCCCCCGGCTGTGCCTGATGGGACGCCAGGATGACCTGCGCCAATGACCCGGCGCGCACAATCTCCATATTCGGAAATGCCGGATAGAGCGCGTCTGGAAAGCGTCCATCCTGTGGCAGGATCGCGGCAAGCCCGATGCGGTCCGCATATTTTCCAAGTGACATGCGCACCTGGCGCATCACCAGCAGAGTCTGCTCGCAGTGACTGTTACAATCTGTCATGCCCACGTAGGCAAGCGTCCAGCGCTCCCGCAAAAAGTCATCGGGGTAAATTTTGTTGAGATATTCCGGCTCATGCGGTGGCAATGACAATGCCGGATCGAACAACTCACCATGCGCAGAAGACGATGTGGGTCGCCAGTCGATTACTCCGAGATACATCAGCCACGCAACGACAAGCGGCGCGAAAAACACCAATGCGATCAGCAGTAACTGCCGACGCCCGGCGTTGGACGGTGTCACACTCATCGCGTATTCCTACTCTCTGTCAGTGGTCGCATCGGTTTTGCGAAAACTGATGACCAGATAAATAATAAACAGCGTCAGCGCCAGCGCAAACCATTGCACCGCGTAACCCACATGTCGTTCGGATCCCAGTCCACCGGGTTTCCATTCGCGCAAAAAACCTTCTGGCTCATCCGCATTGAGCAACAGTTGCCATGTGACCACGGGGGCATCGAGCCAGGCGCTGATCTCAGCGTGCTGAGGATAAATTGCGATGCGCGGCCATCGTCCCTCTTCGGCCGCGTTACCTCCCCCAAGTTTTAAACCGCTTTGCCAGAAACGATCGACCCGACCACGGATCTGGCGCGTGGTCGGCGCGACCTCGAGCCCGTCAACGGACTGCCGCGCACCCGTCCAGGGCCGCCATCCGCGATTCACCATCAGCAATCTGTCGCTTCCTTCAATCCGAAACGGTGTGAGTACCAGGTAGCCAGGTCGGCGCCCCTTGGGGATTCCGTCCATCAAAACCTGGGTATCGCTGACAAACGCTCCAGTTACCTGCACATGCTGATAACGCTCAGGCATCGACGTCAACTCATCGGCTGCAAGCGCTGGAGTGTCACCTTGTTGGAACGCTGTTTGTTGCTGCTGTTTCTGCGCCGCGCGATCGAGCTGCCAGAAGCCCAGATACACCATGAACAAAATCAAGCCAAATGACACGATTGCAGCGGGCAGGGAAAAATGGAATTTTCGATTGCGCATTCACCGTTCCTGTACGGGCCCACTTGATAGGCATTGCGATTTGCTTCAGACTCCTTTTCGATACTGTAAGCGGAGCCATTATTCGTCATGAAACTGGTCATACTTTTTGCACTGGCAGTGGTCATATGGAGCCTGGGTGTGGCATTGTTCCGCCTCGCCAAATCCGAGGGCGACAAGGCCCGGGTAGTGCGCCCCCTGACAATCCGTATTGCGATCTCGGTAGCCCTGTTTCTTGCGCTGGTGCTTGCGATGCTGCTCGGCTGGATTGAACCACATGGAGTCAACCCGGCCTGAGGCCTCGTACTGATACCCGCCTTTTCCCCAATCGTTAAAAACAGGCGCTGGCTATGACAGCGTCGTTTTCATACCGGCAGATGCCCGCTAGAGTATGTACACAAAGATAAACAGCCCAAGCCAAACGACGTCAACAAAATGCCAATACCACGCGACTGCCTCAAATCCGAAATGATGGGTCGGTGTAAAGTGGCCGCGTAGTACGCGCAGCCAGATCACGACCAGCATGATGGAACCCAGGGTTACGTGCGCGCCGTGAAACCCCGTCAGCATAAAGAAAGTTGAACCATAAATTCCGGTGCTGAGCTTCAGGTTCAGGTGGACATACGCCTCATAGTATTCTTCTACCTGCAGGCCGAGAAACAAAAAACCCAGCACAAATGTTGCAGCCAGTCCCCATTTCAGCAACTTGCGGTTTCCATCGATCAGCGCGTGATGCGCGATGGTAATGGTGACGCTACTGGTCAGCAGCAGCGCGGTGTTAATGAGTGGCAGACCTTTCCATGGCATCGGTTCAAATGTGCCGCCCAGGCCACCCGGGCCGTTGGTCGGCCACGCCGGTTCGAATCCGGACCACAGCAGCAGGTTCGTAAAGATGTTGGCGCCCTCACCGCCAAGCCATGGTATGGCCAGTTGGCGGGCATAAAACAGGGCACCAAAAAAACCGGCAAAAAACATGACTTCCGACATGATGAACCAGATCATGCCTTGTCGGAATGAACTGTCCTCGCGCCTGCCAAAAATGCCGCTGACACTCTCCCGAATGACTTCACCAAACCAGCCAAACACCATGTAGAGCAGGCCTGCTGTCCCGGCGTAAACCATGTAACGTCCTATCGCTCCATCGTTTAGCCAGTTGCCGGCACCGAAGGCCAGCAAAAACAGCGATACGGAGCCGATGATTGGCCATGCGCTGCCATGCGGAACGTAATATTTTCTAATCGCTTCAGACATATTCCTGCCCTTTACAAGCCCACTGCCAGCGTTCGACTACAGCTTGTTTTTTGTAAAAATCGTATACGACAATGTAATGGTGTCAACGTGCGCCGGTAGCTCGGGGTCTACGATAAATGTCACCGGCATCTGTTTTTCTTCGCTCGCCAGAAAAGCCTGTTCTGTAAAGCAAAAACATTCGGTTTTTAGCAAGTACTTCGCTGCGGTCCCCGGCGCCACGCTCGGTACCGCCTGCGCCACCCGGTTTTCTTTGAGTTCATTGCGCGCCGTGTAAGAAACGGTGTAGAGCTTGCCGGGGTTTACGGTAAGCCGGGTTGTCACCGGTTCAAACGACCAGGCCCCATTGGCATTGACTGTCGACATAAACTCCACCGCGACCTCACGGTCAGGATCGGGTTTTTCAATGACAGTGGCAGCAGTGCTCGCTGTTTTACCATTGAGGCCGGTAATTTCACACAGCACGTCATACAATGGCACCAGCGCGTAACCAAAACCAAACATCACCGCAATCAGCGCGACCAGCGACAGCGTCAGATGTCCACGTTGCCTGTAGGAGTTGTCAGACACTGCGCGACCAGACGAATATGTAGACGATGTAGCTCGCATAGACACCCACCGCAGCAGCAATCAACCACGCGACATGCCGTCGGATGCGTTGACGTCGTGAGGGTTTATCTGATGCCGGGATATCCACGTTCACCCCCTTACCTCACCGTCGGCGGAAGTTCAAAGCTGTGATATGGCGCAGGCGATGGCAGAGTCCATTCCAGACCATGTGAGCCTTCCCAGACTTCGTCCGTTGCCTTCGTTCCACCGCGCACGCACTGCCAGATGATATACACAAAGAGCAACTGACTTAACCCAAACACGAACGCTCCAATGCTGGAAATCAAATTAAAATCAGCAAACTGGGTGGCATAATCCGGGATTCGACGTGGCATTCCTGCCAGTCCCAGAAAGTGCTGAGGGAAGAACGTCACGTTGACAAAGATCGTAGACAACCAGAAGTGCAGTTTGCCCAACTTCTCGTTGTACATGTTGCCACTCCATTTTGGCAGCCAGTAGTACACGCCAGCCATAATCCCGAACACCGCGCCGGGAACCAGCACGTAGTGAAAGTGAGCAACCACGAAATACGTATCGTGATACTGGAAGTCTGCCGGAACGATCGCCAGCATCAGCCCGGAAAAGCCGCCGATCGTAAACAAAAACACAAAAGCAACTGCAAACAGCATTGGGGTTTCAAACGTCATGGAGCCACGCCACATGGTCGACACCCAGTTAAACACTTTGACCCCGGTCGGCACCGCAATCAGCATCGTGGCAAACATAAAAAACAACTCGCCTGACAGTGGCATGCCAACGGTAAACATGTGGTGCGCCCACACGATAAACGACAGAAACGCGATACTCGCTGTAGCGTAAACCATAGCGGAATAACCAAACAGTTTCTTACGGGCAAACGTCGGAATGATTTCTGAAATAACGCCAAAGGCCGGCAAAATCATGATGTAAACTTCCGGGTGCCCAAAAAACCAGAAAATGTGCTGGAACATGACCGGATCGCCACCGCCGGCGGCGTTGAAGAAACTGGTAGCCGCATAATGATCGGTCAGCAACATCGTAACGGCTGCCGCCAGCACCGGCATAGCCAGAATCAGCAAATAAGCCGTGATCAGCCAGGTCCAGGTGAACAACGGCATTTTCAGCATCGTCATTCCAGGCGCACGCATGTTCATGATCGTAACGATCACATTGATGGACCCCATGATGGATGAAATCCCCATCATATGGACCGATAGAATCACGAATGGAAACGCATTACCGGTTTGCAGCACCAGTGGCGGATAAAGCGTCCAGCCACCGGCCGGTGCGCCGCCGTCCATGAACAGCGTCGAGAACAACATGGTAAAAGCAAATGGCAGAATCCAGAAGCTCCAGTTGTTCATGCGGGGCAACGCCATGTCTGGCGCGCCCACCTGCAGCGGAATCATCCAGTTAGCCAGTCCCACGAATGCCGGCATGACCCCGCCAAAAATCATGAACAGCGCGTGCATCGTGGTCATCTGGTTGAAAAACCCCGGGTCAACGAACTGCAGACCGGGTTGAAACAGCTCCGCACGAATCACAAACGCCATGGCGCCGCCGACAAAAAACATCGCCAGGGCAAACACCAGGTACATGGTGCCGATGTCTTTGTGGTTGGTCGCAAAAAGCCAGCGTTTCAGGCCCTTTTCCGGACCGTGATGATGCTCGTCGTGGTGCTCTGCTGCATGGGAAGTCATCTGAATCTCCTTATTATTCGCCGCGCAGTGCCGCCACGTCTGCCGGAGCAGCCATGTCGCCAACACTGTTGCCCAGCGCGTTTCGTTCATAAGTCACGACGGCGGCAATATCTGCGTCGCTCAGCAAAGCACCAAAGGCAATCATTGCGGTGCCTGGGCTGCCGTTTAAAATGATGTTGATATGCCCATCGATGGGACCCGTCGTAATCGCCCCGGCTGTTAACGCCGGAAACGCCGGCGGCAGTCCCTGCCCGTTCGCCTGATGACAGGCCACACAATGCTGCGCATAAACACTCTCGCCTTTGAGGATGAGCGCGGTCATATCCGGTGCCGCGTCACCACCAGACGTTGAGGCCGCAGCTGCAACGGCCACAGGCGGATCCAGCGCTGCGGCACCGGCGTCAGCAGCAGAGTCTGTGGCGGCCGTGGTGACTGCAGCGGTCATGCCAGTGTCCGCACGATCTCGAACCCAGGCGGCATAATCCGCTTCGCTGAGCACCTTGACCACGATCGGCATAAAGCCATGGTCCCGGCCACACAGTTCAGCGCACTGACCACGAAACGTACCGGTGCGGTTGGCCTTGAACCACAATGAGTTTACAAACCCTGGGATCGCATCGCGTTTACCTGTTAATTCCGGTACCCACCACGCATGAATCACGTCAGCGGCGGTCAACAACAGACGAATTTTCTTACCCACAGGGACCACCATGGGGTTGTCCACGTCCCGCAAATAATTCGGTACAGACGTGGGGTCAATTCCCGAATTCACCTGTCGTGCGATGTTGGCTTCCTGACTGAGTCTGCTGTAAAAACTGATGCCCTCTTCAGGATATTCATAGTGCCAGTTCCACTGATACCCGGTAACCTGGATGGTCAGATCCGACGCACTTGAATCTTCCAGCTTTACCAATGTTTTTGCAGCAGGGTACGCCATGACGATGAGTATGATGACGGGCACGGCTGTCCATGTGACCTCGGCGACATTGCTGTGGGTAAACGTTGCCGGCTCCGGATGCACTGACTTACGATGTTTGATAATCGAATAGATCATCACGCTGAACACGACGACGCCGATCCAGACACAGACGTAAAAGATCAGCATATGCAGACCATAGATTTCCTGGCTGGAATCAGTAATGCCTTTGGGCATATTCAGTTCCCAGGCAGCCAGCGTCGGCAGCATCGCAATCGTCGCGACCAAACCCGCAACCCATTTCATCATCTGCCGCGTTGTATTCTCGTACATGGACTGGTCTCCCTGTTATCAACCAGTTATTAAATATTCAGCTGCGAACCCGAATCGGTAACTGCACTGCAGAATCGACACTTCCGCTGCAGACAACTCCTGTTCATTTACACTTCAGCTCTACCAACCTTATTTAAAAATACCCCGGGATCAGCGAGGTATAGCCAGGCGTGGCGATGCCTCGACCGGACCGACCAGCTGCCTGAGGTGTTCACACAGGCCGCGTCGTTCCGATTCTGTCAGGCAAGCACCGATTTCCAGAGAATCTCCCCGACACCCCACCACCAGACGGCTTGGATACGTGGCGATAGATGCCGGAATCAGCTTCACCGCCGACCAGTACCGGGGGAATTCTACCCTCTCCAGAACTTTTTGCTGACCTTTTTCAACTACCAGGTGCCGGTCGCTGACTCGCACCACTTCCTGATATCGGCCGCGTCTCAGTGAGATGCGCAATGCCCAGGCGATGGCCAGCATCTCCAACCCCGCAAATGGCAATACCAGCCAGAAACCGGCCAGCGCCAATGCAGTGGAAATCACTATGGTCGGAATCACCAGCGAGGCCATAAAAATTCTTGCTTGACGCGGACTTAGTGAGCAGTTTGGAGAGATGCTGACTACCCGTTCCCGGGTCACGGTAAATGTCATCGGTGAATTGCAACCTTGACTGAGTCTAAACCAAGACTGAATATTACCCCAACCACCCTTGGGACGCAATGCAACATGTTGAACATTTGATTGATATAACTCATGTTTATCAATGGCTTATGTTTTTTTGGTATCACACCCGCGGAGCGCGCAGCCGTTCAACCGGAATCGCCACCGAACCATCTTCAAGACGGGACTGTCCCGCTTTTTCAGGCTTCCACGCCTGTCCCAACACAGCCTCGAGCGTCAGAGCGTAGCGGTCCGACAGACGCGCAGCCTCCAACGCACTGACAAAGCGGCGCCACCGCTGCTTGCCGGTCAGGCTGCGCTGCCGGTCACCCAGGCAATTGCGGACGCCATTGGCACGTAAATCCGCAAACAGTGCAGCCGGTGTGGAATAGGTCAGTGTGAAATTTTCGCAATCCATCACCGGTTCGCAAAAATTCGCATGCACGAGTGCATCACCGGTGTCGTGCATATCAGGCATCGTGCCGACATGCGAGGCGCTGGAACCCTCAGCGGTGCGCCAGGCAGCGTGCAGCTCACAAAATGTATCCGCACCCAGACAAGAAAAATGAAAACAACCACCGGGCCTGAGTACTCGCTGCACCTCCTTCAGCAAGTGCGACATGTCATCACTCATGGCCAGGAAGAGGTTGCTGTATACCAGGTCAAAGCTGTGATCGTCGTCCGGCAGTGCCTTGAGTTCGCATACCCTGACTTGCACATCAGCTCCCGGGGTGCCGGCCAGACTCTGCTGATCGCGTCGTAACAGGACCTGCGAAATATCCAGCAGGGTAATCGACGCACCCGGAAACAGCGTCAGTAACCGTAATACTACCGTCGGATTTCCCGCGCCAAGCACGGCAATACGACGGATGGGCACCTTGACAATCAGCAGTCGCTCGAGCAACTCCTCATCCAGCTGCTGCTGAAAGACTGCCGCTTGTGCATAGTGTGCGGCGCAATCATTCCGGGCGCGGCGCATCAGAATGTGATTGTAAACTGACATGTTATTCTCTGTTGGCTGGCAAGACGACGCGACCTGACTGTAACGCCATTTTTGTAAAAACACCGGATTTTTAAGCTTCGTTGTCACACCGTTACGCCGCATCATTGGCAAGCTGTGATTCTCCCACCATCAGGGATTTGCCTATGAACCTGAACAGAATTGTACATGCCTTGCGGCGTTCTCTGCCCCGTCAGTGCATCGTGTGCAAAATGTCATCAGTAAACAGTAACATTTGTGCAACCTGTGAACAGGCCCTGCCCCATCTGACCGACGTGTGTCAGTTATGTGCCCTGCCATTTTACAGTGCTTACAGCCCGATCTGTGGGCCATGCCTGTTAAACCCACCGCCGTGGCAACGTCTGGATAGTCTGTGTGAGTATGTCGCGCCGGTCGACTCCCTGATTCATGCCTTCAAATATCATGCGGACTTCACCAGTGTGACCCCGCTGACCCGCGGACTGGCCGCGCGCGTCACGGCGCATCGCCAACGCTGGCCAGACGCCATGATTCCGGTGCCGTTGCACCAGTGGCGGCACTGGCGGCGTGGTTTTAATCAGGCCCTTGAGATCACCCGTCAGTTACATCAGATTCTACATATACCGTTGCGCACAGATTTATGCCGTCGCATCAAAAACACTGTCACACAAACAGGGCTTGAACACAGCCGCAGAAAGGCCAATATGAGAAATGCTTTCGTTGCTCACGCGGAATGTGCCGGCCAGCACCTTGCCGTCGTCGATGATGTGCTGACCACTGGTGCCACCTTGCGTGCTCTGTGTGGTGAGCTCAATGCTGCCGGTGCAGCGACCCTGGAAGTCTGGACCTGTGCCAGGGTTGTCCGCCTGGGCGCACCTGCGGGCTTTCGGTAATCCCTCCGGCCGGCTGCGACCGGAGGGGTAGACATCCTGCGTTACAGGCTCAGGCCAGGTTTCGTGGAATCCTGATTTTTTGACCGGGAAAAATTTTGTCGGGGTCTTCGATAATTTCGCGATTGGCTTCGAACAACTCTTTATACTTCATCGGATCGCCGTAAAAACGTTTGGCGATTTTGCTAAGGCTGTCACCGCTGACAATCGTGTAATAATCGACTTCAGAATTCACGGCAGCCGTTTTGGCATCTTCGTCGGGTTTGGCAGCTGCTGCAGCCTTGGCGGCTTCACGATTTTGCCGTGCTTGCTCCTGTGCTTCTTTTGACAAAGTCAGTTGCGCCACATTGACATCCTTCACACCCGCAATGTTGCCGACCATCAAAACCGCTTTTTCCACCGCTTCAACTGACGTGCACTCGCCGCATAGCTCGACAAAGCCGTCTTCATATTTGACCTCCAGGTTTTCAATTCCCGGATTAGCCGCGGCAACCATTTCCTGAATCTTTTCGGCGGCCTCTTCGTCTTTATTGAACACACGCCGTCCGATATCTTTTACAAATCCAAACAAACTCATGGCAAATCTCCCTTGTTACTTACGAACGGAGGTCGGTAATGCCGCAACCAACTTGCTGCACAAAGGCATTACAGACCCCGATTAAAGCAAAGTGTAGTCTAAAAACAGTCCGAAAAATATAGCCGCACCAAACCAATTGTTGTTAAGAAACGCAACAAAACATTCCTCGCGTTTCCGCTCTTTGATCAAATGTTGTTGATACAGCGCAATGAGAGCGGCACCAAAGAGCCCCGCCCAGTACCATCCGCCCAGAGACTTTGTCAGCCCGAACACACTCAAACAGACCAGCGTAAGGGCATGTAGCACCAGCACCATTAATCGATCATATTCACCAAACAGGATCGCAGTAGATTTGACGCCGATTGTCAGATCGTCATTACGATCCACCAGCGCGTATTCTGTGTCGTAGGCGGCCGCCCAGAACACGTTTGCGCCCAGCAACCACCAGCACTCCGCAGGCAGTGCGTGCAGGTGCGCAAAATACGCCATCGGAATGCCCCAGCCAAAAGCCACCCCCAGATAAAACTGCGGTAAATGAGTGTAGCGTTTCAGGAACGGGTACGTCATGGCCAGAACGGCCCCGGCAGAAGCCAGCAGCAGCAATTGGCTGTCGAGGAATAACACCAGCAACAGCGCAATGAGCATGAGCGCCACGAAGAGCGTCAGGGCTTCGCCCGGGCTGACTTCTCCACTTGCCAGCGGCCGATCCTGAGTGCGCTGCACATGCGGATCGATCTTTCGATCGGCGTAATCATTGATAACACAACCCGCGGCTCTCATCACCACGACGCCCACAACAAACACACCAAATACCACGGCATCAGGTCGACCGTTGCTCGAACCCCACAGTGCCCAGAGCGTCGGATACATCAACAACCAGATGCCAATTGGCCGATCCATTCGCATCAGCCGGAAGTAACTGCCCCATCGTTGTGTTTTAAACCCCACCGTACTGCCCCTGCGCATCGATCCAGCGGTCTATCAGCGGCCGGATGTTCGATGGATGCCTGCGCATGATACGTTCGGCAGCGCGCTGGACGACGGGCAACAAATCGGAGTCCCTGACCACCTCGGCAATCCGCATTTGTAAACGCCCCGTTTGACGGGTACCCAGAACTTCGCCAGGCCCGCGCAGACGCAAATCCTCCTCTGCGATAACAAAACCGTCGGTCGTCCCGCGAATGACTTCAAGGCGTTTGCGCGCATTGCCCTGTATCGGTGGCTTGTACAGCAGCACGCATGTGCTGCTGCGTTCGCCACGGCCAATTCGGCCACGCAACTGGTGCAACTGTGCCAGCCCCATGCGCTCGGCATTTTCGATTACCATCAGGCTGGCGTTGGGCACGTCGACACCAACTTCGATGACCGTGGTCGCCACCAGCAAGTCGATCTTGCCTGCAACAAAATCTGCCATGGCCCGCTCTTTTTGTGCCGGTTTCATCTGGCCATGAATGAGGCCAACGCTGAGCCGGCCAAGCTCACTTTGCAAATTGGCTGCCGTCACTTCTGCCGCCTCACAATCCAGCACTTCCGATTCCCCCACCAACGGACAAACCCAGTAAGCTTGCTGCTCTTTGGCGCAGGCGGCAGCAATACGTGCCACCACCGCCTCCCGTTTTTGCTCCGACATCACCACCGTTTGCACCGGCTTGCGCCCCGGTGGCAGCTCATCGATCACCGAGCAGTCCAAATCCGCATAGGCGCTCATTGCAAGGGTGCGCGGAATTGGTGTGGCGGTCATCACCAACTGGTGCGGGAACAACCCGGCGGGACCTTTTGCTTTTAATAACAACCGCTGATGCACACCGAAACGGTGTTGTTCATCGACGACCGCCAACGCCAGGTTGGCAAATTCTACGCGTTCCTGAAACAGCGCATGGGTGCCGATGACAACATCAGCTACTCCCGCTTTAATACTTTGCAGAGCTTCGCGCTGAATTTTCGCAGGCATTTTCGACGTCAAACCCGCCACCGTGATCCCAAGGGGTGTCAGCCAGTCCTCGAAAGAGCGCAAATGCTGATCCGCCAACAATTCAGTCGGTGCCATGACGGCAACCTGGGCTTCACATTCAATGGCCCGGAGTGCGGCCACCGCTGCCACCACGGTTTTGCCCGATCCGACATCGCCCTGCAGCAGGCGCAACATCGGTCTGCAGCTGTCCATGTCGTGAAGGATTTCACCGACAACACGTTGCTGCGCTGTGGTGAGCTCAAAGGGCAGATGTCGATAAAACCGCTCGATTAATTGACCAGTACCGCGCAATACCGGCCCGGGATCGTTTTGTAATCGCTCGCGCAGCAACCGCAAACTCAGATGGTGGGCAAGCAGTTCATCAAAAGCGAGGCGTCGTTGACATGGATGAGTTCCGCCGTTGAGCTGATCGATGGAAATCTCAGCCGGCGGTGCATGCACCATAAGGACTGCCTGATCGATATCCGGAAAGCCCAGTTCCGTCAACACCTCTGCAGGCACCCAGTCCGGTAGTTGGGTGGTGCGCATCAATGCCAGAGCCCGACCGATGAATTGCCGCAGACGAGCCTGATGCAGCCCTTCCGTAACCGGATAAATTGGCGTCAGCGCCTTTTCCAGAACCTGGCTGTCATTGTCTTTTAGTACGCGATACTCCGGGTGAATCATTTCCTTGTGGCGTGCGCCAAACCGTACTTCGCCAAAACAGCGAATCCGGCTGCCGCGTCTCAGGTTGTTTTTCTGAGCGTTCGAAAAATAGAAAAACCGCAATGCCATCACGCCAGTGCCATCGCTGATGTTGCAGATAAGTGCGCGCCGACCGCGAAATACAATATCAGCAAGCTCGATCACGCCTTCGATGACAACGCGCTGTCCAACCTGGGCCGCACCGATGGACGTGATTCGAGTGCGGTCCTCATAGCGCATGGGCAAGTAGAACAACAAATCAATTATTTGCCGTATGCCAATCTTCGCAAGCAATTTTTCTACCGCCGGTCCGACACCGCTGAGCTTGGCAACAGACTGGTTCAGGGTAGCGCAGGCAGCCGCACTATCGGACACAGAAACCGGGCCGCATAAAATCAGATGACCAGCACGGCATCAACTTCAACCGCAGCGTCTTTTGGCAAGGCCGCGACCTGCACGGCAGCGCGGGCAGGATAAGGTGCCCGCAAACATTCCTCCATCACGCGATTGACGATGGTGAAATTGTTCAGATCTGTCAGATAAACGTTGAATTTAACTGCGCTGTTAAGATCCCCACCGGCAGCTTTCGCCACGGCGCCAAGATTGGCAAATACCTGGCGGGTTTGTGCTTCAAAATCACCGCTGATCATTTGACCCGTACCAGGCGCCAGCGGTATCTGGCCTGACAGGTAGACCGTCCGATCGCATTTGATTGCCTGCGAATAGGTGCCGATTGCATCGGGTGCATCTTTTGTAGTGATTACTTCTTTTTTCATGTGTTACCCCAAAAACAAAATATTTGCGACGCAAAACGTCTGTCAGGCGCACACACGTTCTACCAGGATAGCGTCGGGCATGCTGTCAATCTGTTTGATGACCCGCCGCAAATGTTCCGCGTTCTTGACTTTTATCATGAAGCTCAAACTCGAGGCATCGCCGTCGGAATCGACTACTTCCACATGTTCGATGTTCGAATTCGCATCAGATATGCGCGCCGCAACCGATGCCAGCACACCCACTTTGTCCAACGCTTCAACTTTTATCGCAACAGTAAACAAAGTCGTGATGTTATCCTGCCACGAGACATTGATCCATTTGTCGGGTTGCTTGCGAAATTCCGCAAGATTACCGCATTCGTGCCGATGCACAACCAGCCCCCGCCCAGTGCTCAGGTAACCCATTACGGCGTCGCCCGGGACCGGGTAACAGCATTTCCCGAAATTCACAAACATTCCCTCGGTCCCGGCGATACTCAGCTCACCGTGTTGACGCCCGTTGTCCTGCGGATCCGGTTCCTGTTCTTCGCCGGTTGTCACCAGTCGCCGCGCAATCAGCGGCGCCAGTTGATGTCCCATGCCGATCTCTTCATACAGTTTGTCCTCATCCGCAAGCTCCAGCGCACTCAGCAGTTCGTCCATTTTCTCCGTCGGCACCTTGCGAATTTTGGTATCCAGTTCAGCCAACGCATTTTCCAGTAAGCGCAAACCCATCCGCACAGCCTGGCTTGCCCGCAGATTTTTCAGGTAGTGCCGAATGGCGCTGCGCGCTTTGGCTGTCACAACAAAATTCAGCCATGCCGGACTCGGATGCGCGCCTTTGCGGGTATTAATGCTCACGGTCTGGCCGTTTTTCAAAATCGAGCGTAACGGTACGCGGCGTCGGTCAACCGTTGCGCCCACGCAGCGATCTCCAATGTCCGTGTGCACTGCATAGGCAAAATCGATGGGAGTTGAACCGCGCGGGAGTCGCAATATATCTCCGCGCGGTGTAAACACATACACCTTATCCGGAAACAGGTCGATCTTGACGTTTTCGAGAAACTCTTCCGAGTTGGTATCACTATTAAAATCCACCACTTTTGACAACCACTCGCGAGCGCGTTTCTGTGGTGCTGCTTCTTCGCTTTGATCGGTTTTGTATAACCAGTGTGCGGCAATCCCGGAATTGGCAAAATTATCCATGTGGCGCGTGCGTATTTGTACTTCCAGCGGCATGCCTTTGGGCCCCACCAATGTCGTGTGCAAGGACTGATAACCGTTCAGGCGGGGTATGGCAATATAGTCTTTGAACCGGCCCAGCATCGGTCGAAACATCCGATGTATCTGGCCCAGCACGCGGTAACATTGATCGACATCATCGACCACGATGCGAAATCCGTAGACATCCACAATTTCATCCAAAGGGAGTTCTTTGCGCCGCATTTTCAGATACACACTGTAGATGTGTTTCTCACGCCCGGTGACTTCTGCAAGAATATGCTGCTCCAGCAGTGTCTTTTGAAATTTGGCGGAAATTCGCTTGATGACACGCTTCTGGCCGCCCGACGCCTCTTTCAGGCTCCGCTCAATGACCTGATAACGCTTCGGATACAAGTTGCGAAAACCGAGATCCTCCAGCTCGAGACGGATGTCATTAATGCCCAACCGGTTTGCGATTGGCGCATATATCTCGAGCGTCTCGCGTGCGATTCGCCGCCGCTTTTCCACTGGCATCGCACCCAGCGTACGCATGTTGTGCAGGCGATCGGCGAGTTTCAATAATATCACGCGGATGTCACGAGCCATCGCCAGCATCATCTTGCGTAAACTTTCGGCCTGCGCTTCCGCTTTGCTTTTAAATTGAATCTGATCCAGCTTGCTGACGCCATCAACAAGCTCCGCCACTTCTTCGCCAAACTCCTCGACTATTTGTTCCTTCGCCGTGGGCGTGTCTTCAATTACATCGTGGAGAATAGCTGCCGCGATACTTTGATAATCAAGGTTCAGGTCAGCCAGGATGCTGGCTACTGCAATGGGATGGGAAATGTAACGCTCACCGCTCATGCGGGTTTGGCCGCTATGCGCTTCTGCGCCAAAGTCGTAGGCGCGTCGCACCATCTGGATTTGTTCGGCCGGCAGGTAGGTTCGCAGTTTTGTTAGCAGGCCACGCGCGCCATCGAGGGTCCAACCCCTGCCAAGCGGTAACCGCCCTAGGAAAGTTGCAGCTGAGTCCACGGCTTCACCCGAGCCGGCTGCAGACGCGCGTCAGACCATCTAGGAGATCGGCAGCAACGGCGGCAGAGGCAAATCAGATCGAGCGTCTTTTCCTTCCTGCTCATTTTCATCAATTTCGTAGTCAGCTTCCTGCAGGATCGTGGAAGTAATCAGACCTTCAGCAATTTCCCGCAATGCAATTACAGTGGGTTTATCGTTATCCTCCGGAACCAGCGGCGGTGCGCCGTTGGCAATACGGCGCGCGCGCTTGGCAGCTACCAGCACCAGGTCAAACAGGTTGTCGACATTTTCCAAGCAATCTTCAACAGTAATTCGAGCCATTTCTTTCCCTGCCTGGCGGTCTGTGTGACCGCGTTTTATCTATAGTAGGTGATGTCTGGGCATTTGCAACAGACCAAGGGGCCCGAGTTTACTGAAAGGTGGAAGGCTGATCCAGTGGCGATTGGCCACAGACTGGACGCAAGGCGCCGTCAGGCTACTTCAGCAACTCCTCAACCAACGCATGCAGCTGGGGCCGGCGACTCGCCAAATCATCACCCTGACCACTGATGATTGCGCCCAACTCTTTGACTGCTCTCTCAAAATCGTCATTGACGACAACGTAATCAAACTCGTGCCAGTGACTCATGTCCTCCACGGAGTCCTGCAGTCTGCGCGCAATCACCGCATCCGTATCGGTACTGCGGCCGCGTAACCGCTGTTCGAGCGTTGCGCGCGATGGCGGCAAAATAAATACGCTCTGGCTGTCCGGCATGCTGGCTTTCACCTGGCGCGCGCCCTGCCAGTCGATCTCCAGAACCACATTCTTGCCGCGTGCAAACAGCGCCTCGACCTGCGCCCTGCCGGTCCCGTAATAATTGTCAAACACCTGGGCGTGCTCCAGCAACTTGCCGTCGCGCCGCAGCTGATCGAACTGCTCGAGCGACACAAAATAGTAGTCCTGCCCTTCTACCTCGGTGTCGCGCCGTGACCGGGTCGTAAAAGAAACCGAGATCGACAGATCGTCGCGCTCGCGGTCCAATGCCCGCACCAGCGAGGTCTTGCCTGCGCCCGAGGGTGCGGACACGACAAACAGGCGGCGGGCAGGTCGCGCTTTGCCAAACCGGTTTTTGATCCACTGCAGGAAACCACGCATAGCTATTCGATGTTCTGCACTTGCTCGCGCATTTGCTCGATCAACACTTTCAGCTCCACGGCCAGTTTGGTCGTAACCGTATCCTGGGATTTTGACGACAAGGTATTGGCCTCACGATTGAATTCCTGCATCAGAAAGTCCAGGCGCCGGCCAATTGCCCCATCCGCCGCGACGATATCCCGCGTTTCGGTCACGTGGCTGTCCAGTCTGTCCAACTCCTCATCCACGTCTGCTTTATTTAACAACAGCGCGATCTCGGTCTCCAGCCGGCCTTCGTCAGCACTGACATCGAGGGCGTCAAGTCGCGCATGCAGTTTTTCCCGAATATGCTTGCGCACTTCAGGTAAACGGTCGCGCACTTGCGTCACCAGCGCAGTGATGTCCTGGCAGCGAGACAGCAACAAGACTGCCAGGCGCTCGCCCTCACCACTGCGGCTGGCAACCAGATCCTGCAGCGCAGAATCCAGTAACTCCATCGCTGTTTTCTGGATGCTGGCCAGGTCTCTTTCCGGCTCCATCACCACTCCTGGCCAGCGCAGAACATCTGCCGCCGTCATTGCTTCACCACCAAATTTCCCGGCGAGAGCCGCACTGGTCCGTGCCAGTATGTCGACAAGTTCAGGATTGAGGTTAATATCATTTTGCCGGGCCAGCTGGGGCGAATACCGGAAGTTGATGTCGAGCTTCCCGCGATTGATGAACTTCGCCACCCGTTTGCGGATCGCCGGATCCAGCGCGCGTAACTCTTCAGGAACACGAATACTCATTTCCAGATATCGGTGGTTGACCGCTCTCATTTCAACGGCCAGATCGCCCCAGTCCGCACTGATGTCCTGTCGCGAAAATCCCGTCATACTGCGTGCCATAAGTGCTCCTTCGGCGTTCAATTTACTCTGTCGTCGTGGCTTTTTGCCTGACATGTAGGCAATATGCACAGCACGCCATTTTGAGTTCAATGCGAGATTACTGTGCCTGAGCGGCGATGACAAACACATTCATTAAAATCAAATCAGCAGATCGGGGTGTCAACCGTTAAGTGCAAATCGAAATTGCCAGCCTTAGCCTGATTGGCCATCGCGATGAAAACCAGGACAGACTAGCAACCAGGGAGAGGGATAATGCTGTTTTTGCCGCTGTAGTCGACGGCATGGGCGGACATCACGGCGGCGCGCGCGCCGCTGAAATCGCGACTGCTGTAATGATGGACATGTTCGAACAGATCGATCTGCCAGTGTTTCACCCACGGGAGTTTCTGTCCCAGTGTATCGAGTCGGCGCACGGCGCAGTAGTCCAGCTGGGTGCTTCCTTACCTCTGGATGCCCGCCCGCGTGCGACGTGCGCTGTGGCGCTGGTGCAAAATGACAAGGCCTATTGGGCGCATGTCGGAGACAGCCGTGTGTATCACCTGCGCGGCCGGCGTGTTCAGTCACGCACCCGCGATCACAGCCATATCGAAATCCTGCTGCGCGAAGGTCTGATTCGCGAGGATGAATACCGCGAACACCCATTGCGCAATTATGTCGAGCATTGTATCGGCGGCGAACCGCGTGAACCCACCATCAGCATCGCAGGCGCCAAATCCATGGAGCGCGGCGATGTGCTGTTGCTGTGCACAGATGGCCTGTGGGGTGGTGCTGATGACGACGTTATTGCCGCGTGTTTTCCCAGCGGTTTTGCGGATCTGGATCTTGGCAGCAATTTACGCGAACTGATGGAAACCGCCATTGAGGCCGAAGCCCCCCACGGCGACAATACCAGTGCGATTGTGATTCACTGGCTGGGTGAATGAACAGCGCACGAACGACCCGCCATTAACTTTAATCAGGAAGATGCTTATGAGACCCAGTGGACGCTCTGCAGATCAGCTGCGGCCGGTCAGCCTGCAATGCAATTTCACCCGTCATGCTGAAGGATCAGTCCTGATCAGTTGTGGTGATACACGCGTGCTGTGTAATGCCAGCGTGGAAAACCGGGTGCCGCCCTTTTTGCGCAACAGCGGTAAGGGCTGGGTAACGGCCGAATACAGCATGTTACCGCGCTCTACTCATACACGTATGCAGCGCGAAGCAAGCCGCGGGAAACAGTCCGGACGAACACTTGAAATTCAACGCCTGATCGGGCGCTCGCTGCGGGCTGCCGTGGACCTGCGCGCGCTCGGCGAGACTACGATTACAGTGGACTGTGACGTATTGCAAGCGGACGGTGGCACCCGCACGGCGTCCATTACCGGTGCCTACGTCGCTATGCGCCTTGCTGTCGCGACCATGCTCAAACGCGGTACACTGAAGAGCAATCCTGTGTACGGTCAGGTAGCTGCAACCAGCGTGGGTATCTTTGCAGGAATGCCGGTCCTCGATCTGGATTATGCGGAAGATTCGGATGCTGAAACCGACATGAATATCGTCATGAATGAAGCCGGTGCTTTTATCGAGATTCAGGGCACTGCCGAAGGGCATGCCTTTTCGCGCGACGAACTGAATCAGCTGATGGACATGGCACATTCCGGCATAAACGAACTCATCACGATCCAGAACTCGGCCTTACAGGGAATCTAGGCGCACCTCATGTCTCAGCAAACGCTTGTTATAGCCAGCCACAACCGGGGCAAGCTTGTTGAGATTGCCGACCTGCTGGAGCAGGAATCCCTGAATCTGATCAGCGCAGCAGACGCCGGCATCGGCGATGTCGAGGAAACTGGCCGCACCTTTGTTGAAAACGCGCTGTTGAAGGCCCGCAATGCTTGCCAGCAAACCGGTCACGCCGCTCTGGGCGATGATTCCGGCCTGGAGGTCGATTACCTCAACGGTGCTCCCGGCATTTTTTCTTCACGCTTTGCCGGCCCTGATGCGACTGACAGCTCGAACCTGGAAAAACTGCTTACCGCGTTGCAGGGTGTACCCCACGCGCAGCGAAGCGCGCGCTTTCGCTGTTGTATCGTGGTTTTACGTCACGTAGATGACCCGGCACCTCTGATTTGCGAGGGTTCCTGGGAGGGCCATATTGCCGAAAAAGCCAAAGGTGACAACGGCTTTGGTTACGATCCGGTATTTTTACCGGGCGACGCCATCGGCACAGCGGCACAGTTATCTGCAGCGCAAAAACAGACGCTCAGTCACCGGGCCACGGCTTTACTGCAATTGAAAGCACAGTTGCATCGATTTTTGTGCCACGTCCGGCACGCCTAACCAGATTTCATCATGCTGTCTGATCCGGGGCTTTACGTGCATCTGCCGTGGTGCGTCAGCAAGTGCCCATATTGTGATTTTAATTCCCATGCCATTACCGGGAAGCCGCCGATGGATGCCTATATCGAGGCGCTCATAATTGACCTCGATGACCAGGTGCAGCGTTTTCAGCCTGAGCCTTTTGGCTCTGTGTTTTTTGGCGGCGGTACTCCCAGTCTGTTCAGTCCCGCGCAGATCCAGCGGGTACTGGACGCGGCGCAGCGGTTGACCGGCATCACAGCCACGGCAGAAATTACGCTGGAGGCAAATCCGGGTGCATCGGAATACTCAGCGTTCGCCGATTACCGCGATGCCGGGATCAACCGAATCTCACTGGGAGTGCAGAGTTTCGCAAATGCGCAGTTACAGCAATTGGGCCGCATCCACGACGCGGCCGACGCTTATCGGGCCATCGCTGCCGTGCAGGCCAGTGGCATCACACAGCTAAACCTGGACCTGATGTATGGTTTGCCTTCCCAGTCTGTTGATCTTGCGGTGGCTGACGTCAACGCCGCCATAGCCGCGCATCCCACCCACATTTCTCACTACAACCTGACGATCGAGCCCAACACTCTGTTTGCTGTGCACACCCCCGCATTGCCGGATGATGATAGCTGTTATGCCATGCAGGTAGAGTGTCAGGCGCGCCTGCAGGATGCCGGCTACTCGCACTACGAAGTATCCGCTTATGCGCGCCACAATTGTGCCGGCCGGCATAATCTCAACTATTGGACATTTGGCGACTATCTGGGGATCGGTGCCGGAGCCCACGGCAAAATCAGCACGGGTCAGCAGATAACACGCACCAGCAAACCGCGGCATCCCGCCCAGTACCTGGCAAATACGACCGCATTAGCACCGCGGCAGATCGGCGCTGATGATCGCCTGTTCGAATTCATGCTGAATCGTCTGCGACTGAACCGCCCACTTGTTACGGCGGCTGCGGTTGCGACGCACGCGCTGGATGCACACTCACTAAGTCTTCAACTGGAAGAGGCCAGGGCCCGGGGTCTGATGGATGAAATTTCTCCTGGCACATGGCAAACGACACCCACGGGCAAGCGCTTTTTGAATGACTTACAGGAAATTTTCCTTCCATAATCAGGTGTTACCTTACTGAGCTCGCACGCGCCTCTACCCGGGGTAGAGTGCTGTCTGCCGGATCAGTTATACACACGCTGGCCCAGACCCGTATCAAAACAGTGAAGTTGGGTTAATAACTGCATTAATCGAATTTAGTTGCCTTCATAACCCTATGATTATCCTAAATTAACATGGATTTGTGTACTTTTTCACCAATTTAACCTTTGGTAACTGCATAGTGCTTCATATCGCCCTTCGCGCTCATCTTCTCCACAGAGTTATCCACAGAAAATGTGGATAAAGATAAAAGCTGTTAGAAACCCGATACCTGGAAATTGCAAGCTGTGATTTTTTCCAGTAGTCCGGCTGGTGCCACGCGACGCAACCCTGGCGTTTCGGCCAGAATCTCAATTCTTCATCTTGTAATGCGCTGGTTTTCGCGCTAACCTGCGCCGCTCGTTTTTTCAGGCGTGAAATCGCAGGTGGTGTGTCCACCAGCGACCCGTCAAAAGTAATGTGGTGGTGAAATGAAAGCGGAAATACATCCAGAGTACAACGATCTTCAGGTGACCTGCAGCTGTGGCGAGACTTTTGCCACACGCTCAACTCTGAAAGGCGATCTGCATGTGGAAGTGTGTTCCAAATGTCACCCGTTTTACACCGGCAAGCAAAAAATGGTGGACACTGGCGGTCGTGTCGACAAGTTTCGCCGTAAATACGGTAAATAAGGCTGCCGATACGCGGCACGCTGGTTCAGTAATCCTGCAGTACCCAACTGCAAAAATGTGGGCTACGCGAAAAACCTGTCGACCAGTGACTCCGACTGCTTCACATCCAGCAGCTCCTCAACACCTTTCACTCCCATGCGTTGCATCGGTTTGCCGTTGACCGGACTCAATGGTGGCTGTCGTTCGCCATTCAGCGGAAACACGACCGCTTCAATATCGCAATCGGCATACTCAAAGCAGAACACGGGTGTACCCTGATAATGATCAGCCCGATACCGCACACGTCGCTCCGTGAGGCGGTAATCGATCTGCTGGTCGATAAGCTGTAGCGCCACAGATTCGGAACTATCACTGAACAGATGCAGCTCCACCGCAGACACGGTGGTAATCGCGCCGCTTAATACCGAACCGACAAGCCGGGGACTAAACTTGTGCAAAAACTGCATGGCCGCCAGGGCAACTGTGCGCAAACTGGTGAGCGTCTGCGCGGACTCGCCAGCCATGAACAGACGGCGATGCTCAAGCAGCGCCAGTTCCACTTCGGAATTGGCCGGCAAGGCCGCACGATCGCTGAGCCCGAGTCGCTCCGCCGCTTTTTTCTTGGCCGACAGATAATCGTCAATGCCTTGTTCTGCCATGAGCCGGGCCGCCTCAATGGCCACCCGTTGACGAAGATTTCCCGTTTCCGGAGCGCGTGCCATATCTGAATTCCTGATGAGTATAAATATTTGTAAAGAGGTTGGAGATGCTCAGAGGTCTGCCGTCTGTTAAAACAACTCCTCGTCCTTCTCAACGGTTTTTTCGGCGGCCGCCGGATCTGCAAACGGATCGATAAAATAGTGCTCATCGTCGATCTCGGGTTTTGGCACCATGCCGATTCGAAACGTCTCAAAAATGGCATCTGCACGGCCTGCGGACGACAACAAACCGGAATCCGGGGAAATCAGCACCGTCACCAGTCCGTCCGGTTCAGGGATGATACTTTCCGGTACGCCATCAAGAGCGTTCTCCATAAAATACACCCACACCGGCAGCGCTGCCGTACCCCCCACTTCGCCCCTGCCAAGAGGTCGCTCCTGGTCAAACCCTATCCACGAAATCGCGACCAGGGATGAATTGAATCCGCTGAACCAGGCATCACGATTGTCGTTGGTCGTACCGGTTTTTCCGGCCAGATCGCGGCGCCCCAGCCGGTTCGCCCTGACACCCGTACCGCGTCTGATGACATCACGCATCATGCTGGTGATCAGATGTGCGTTTTGCGCTGACACGGCACGCTCCGCGTGACCGACGTTCAGATAACTGGCGATGATGCGCTCACACCCTGCATCCTCCCCGTCAAAAACGGCAGTGGACGACTCCTGCAGCGTCGTTTCGGAAATGGTGGTTTGCGGGTCGACGCAATCATGGCACGCCAGCGCGGGTGCCGAGCGATACAATTCGGTACCCTGCGCATCATAAATGCGGTCGATAAAATAAGGATTGACGTCAAAGCCACCATTGGCGAATGTCGCGTACGCTTCGGCGAGTTCCAGCGGGGTCACAGCCGCACTACCCAATGCGAGCGACAGGTCACGAGGTAAATCTTCCCTGTCAAAACCGAATTTCACCAGATGCTCGATGGTGGGCCGGATTCCGACCCGGTCAAGCACCCGAATCGAGACGAGATTGCGGGATTTGATCAGTGCTTCGCGCAGCCGTGTGTCACCAAAGACCCGCCCCGAATAGTTCTTCGGGCGCCACACATCCTCTAATGCTGCGTCGGCAAATACTACGGGGGCATCATTGATGATTGTCGCTGGTGTCAACCCCAGTTCCAGCGCTGCCGAGTAAACAAACGGCTTGAACGACGAGCCCGGCTGGCGACGTGCCTGGAGCACACGATTGAACTTGTTCTGATTAAAGTCCAGGCCACCCACAAGGCTGCTGATGGCACCATCCAGTGGGTCCAGGGCAACCATTGCACCCTGTACTACCGGCATCTGAGACAGCTGCACCTGCCCCTGATCATCGCGGGTCAGGTAGACCAGGTTGCCGGTATCAAGTACCTCTGAAACAGTCTGCACCTCGTCACCGACCGTCTCCTGGTCCAGAAAACGGCGTGCCCATGCCACTGCGGCGAGGTCGAGCGACCACTGCTCATCTGCCGCTGTCAATAAGGTTGCCGTGTTGTCGTCGACACTCAACACCACCGCGGGAGTCAGGCCGATGCGTACCGGATACGATGACAGTTTGACGAGCAGGTCTTCACGTGTGAGGTAATCTTCCAGCGTCAGGGATTCCAGCGCACCCCGGAAGCCATGACGCCTGTCGTATTCAAACAGACCGCGGCGCACAGCGCTCTGTGCGGCACGCTGCAGACGGCTATCGATGGTCGTAATGACTTCAAGCCCTTGATTCAGTGCATCACGCCCAAATTGCCGTTCCACTTCGACCCGCACCATTTCTGCGACATAGGGAGCGCTAACCTCAATTTCTGTGCCATGGACGGTCGTCTCGATCGGTTCAGTGAGCGCTTCATCATATTCGGCCCGCGAGATCGCACCGGTTTCAAACATTCGCCTCAACACGTACTGGCGTCGCCCCATCGCACGCTCGGGGCTGCGTACCGGGTTATCCACCGAGGGCCGCTGCGGCAGTCCGGCGAGCGTCGCCATTTGCCCGAGGCTCAGCTCATGCAGGCGCTTTCCATAGTAGACCTGCGCGGCCGCACCCACCCCATAGGCGCGCTGACCCAAAAAGATCTTGTTCAGGTAAAGCGTCAGTATTTCCTGCTTGTCAAATTCGCGCTCCATCTTGAGCGCCAGGAAAATTTCCTGAATTTTGCGCGAAAATGACTGATCCGGGGTCAAAAAGAATGCACGGGCAGCCTGCATCGTTATGGTGGACCCGCCACCGTGAATTCTGCCGTGTTTTATGAGGTTGAAACCGGCCCGCAGTAGTCCCTGGTAATCAACACCGGGATGTTCAAAAAACCGATCATCCTCGGATGAAATATAGGCCTGAATCAGGCGCTCCGGGAGCTCTTCCCACGTGACCGGCAAGCGGCGTTTATCCCCAAATTGCGCCACCAGACGCCCATCGCGAGTATAAATTCGCAGCGGCACCTGCAGCCGGACGTCCTTCAGGGTATCCACCGGTGGTAGCACCGGTGCGTAATAGAAATATGCGACCACCGTGCCCAGGGCTGCGGTGGCAGCCCCGAGCAGACCAAGGCTGGTAAAAAACACGAGAAATCTGGCAAAAATGCGCATGCAATATCGGACCGGGAAACAAGAGTTGGATTATATAGACTCAGGATTGTGAAAAAAATCACGCTATTGAATAAAAATTATTGGTATAAATTTACCCCTGCCTGGAAATTTGTTATGTGAAATAGGGTACATCGGCAGTTTGTTCGTTGTCCCCGGGGACCAATGCTTCACCAAATAGGTGAATATGTGCTTTCCGTCACATTACACTTCCATTATTTATTGTTATATAGTTGACTCGGCTTATTGAGAAGATAGACCATCTTTTCGCCGCAAGTTACGGACTCTGAAAGGAAAAAACGTGCTGTTTAGAACCGCACAACGGCCATTACTCGGACTTGACATAACCACCTCATCGGTAAAGCTCATTGAGCTTGGCCGATCAGGTGATACTTATCGCGTGGAATCGTACGCCGCGGAGCCGACACCTGTTAACTCGATCAATGAGAAAGCCATTATCGACGTTGAAGCTGTTGGTGAAGCCGTCCGCCGCGCTGTCAAGCGTTCCGGGGCCCGCAGTCGCCTCGCCGCCGTTGCCATCAGTGGTGATGCGGCAATTACCAAAGTCATTCAAATGCCCAGGACTCTGAAAGAAACCGAACTCGAAGGGCAGGTTGAATTACAGGCAGACCAATACATCCCGTTTCCGATGGAAGAAGTCAGCTTTGACTTCGAAGTAATCGGCCCCTCGGATAAAGACCAGGAAATGCAGGATGTACTGCTGGTTGCCACCCGGACCGAAAACGTCGAACAACGGCAAGCCGCTGTAGAGGCAGCCGGTCTCGGCGCAAAGGTTGTCGACGTAGAGCCCTTCGCGCTGGAGAACGCCTGCCGGCTGCTAACCCACCAGATGCCCGATAACGGTAGTAATCATTCTGTCGCCGTCGTTGATTTTGGGGCCAGCAGCACGACGTTTAGCGTGTTACGTGATCTGAAAGTGATCTACACGCGCGATTTCGCTTTCGGGGGTCAGCAACTGACAGAAGAAATCATGCGCACCTATGGACTAAGCCTTGAAGAAGCCGGTCGCGCCAAGAAGGAAGGCGGCCTGCCCAGTAATTATCAGCCTGAAGTGCTGGATGCTTTCATTGATGATATGACTCAACAAGTCAGTCGTTCATTGCAATTTTTCCTGGCATCCGGTGGCGGCCGCGAACAACCGGAGCACATCATAGTGTGCGGAGGCTGCGCCAACATTGCCGGTGTCTCTGATTTGATTGCCAGCCGCGTAGGCATACCTACGGTCAAAGGCGACCCACTGGGCCAGATGAAAATTTCCTCCAAAGCCAAGGCGCAGGGCGTGCACAAAGATGCCACTGCCCTGCTAACCGCTTGTGGACTTGCACTGCGGAGTTTTGACTAATGCCTCGCATTAACCTGTTACCCTGGCGCGAAGAACTGCGCAAAATCCGCCAAAAGAATTTTGGCATCGCTGCGGTCGGAGCGGTTCTGGCCGCTGCAGCCATATTGCTCGGGGCGCTCGCGTTTTATACGGCAAAGATCGACTATCAGAATGCCCGCAATGCGTACCTCGACCGCGAAATCCAGGTTCTCAATGATCAGATCAAGGAGATCGACGAACTGGAGACCGTCAAGGAGCGGCTGATTGCGCGCATGGAAATTATTGAAGATCTGCAAACCAAGCGCCCCGAAGTCGTGCATCTTTTTGATGAACTGGTGAAGGCAATCCCCGATGGCGTGCATTTACTGTCCGTCAAACAAACCGGCACCCGAATTACCATTAGTGGCATTGCCCAATCGAGCTCACGGGTGTCGGCGTTTATGCGCAATATCGACAGCTCACCGTGGCTCACTAATCCTGACCTGAATGTCGTTACCACAGCGGATAGCGGCAGCAGCGGCCGTACCAGCTCGTTTACCATCGTGGCGACACAGACCTCTCCTGGCAGCACGGAGGAAAGCTCGTGAGTTTTATGGACGATCTGAACGCGCTGGAGTTCAACGACATCGGTCGCTGGCCGATGGCGTTTCGTGCTGGCCTCATCGCGATAATTTTTTTCGCCTGCCTGATCGGTGGCTACTGGCATTTCGTGATTACCAAGAAAGTGCCGGAGCTGGAGGCCGCTGTTGCGCTTGAGGAAACCAAGCGCCAGGAATTTGCTGCCAAGCAACGCAAGGCAGCAAATCTCGAAGCCTATAAGCGTCAGCTGGCCGATATGGAAACCAACTTTGGCGCGATGTTGCGCCAACTGCCTGGCAAAACGGAAATCCCCAGTTTGCTTGTCGATATTTCACAAACCGGTCTGGCCAGCGGCCTCGACGAGGAACTGTTTCAGCCGGGTGTTGAAACTCGGCGGGAAGTGTTTGCCGAGAAACCGATCACTATTCGTTTGTCCGGTGGCTATCATGAACTGGCTGAATTTGTCAGTGGCATTGCCGCGCTGCCGCGTATCGTGGTGCTAAATGATGTCTCCATTGTTGCCGGTAAATCGCCCGCCGATGATCTGACAATGAGCGTGACCGCCAAGACCTTTCGCTATCTGGATGACGATGAGGGGGCGGGCGAATGAATTCGATAAACGAGTTGACCGCCGGCTTCAGACATCGCCTTGCAGCCTTACCACTGGTCTGTGCACTCGCGCTGCTGGGTGGTTGCGGTGGCGATATGGGCGATCTCGAACAATGGGTGGCAGACAAAAAAGCGGAACGCGTGCCGTTCCGGGATGACTTGCCGGAGATAAATCCCTACGAAGTATTTACCTACTCTTCACAGGGAAAACGCTCGCCGTTTCAACCCGCTGTGCAGCAACGGGCAGCGCGTCCGACGTCAGGCCCGGCACCTGATCGTAATCGTAATCGTGAAATTCTCGAAGAATTTCCGTTGGATTCATTACGTATGGTCGGTTCATTGACACGACAAAACGTCGATTCTGCATTGGTACAAACACCTGATGGGCTGATTCATCAGGTGACACCTGGCGATTACATGGGCCAAAACGACGGTCGCATTACCGCGATCACCGAATCTTCAATTGAAATTAAAGAACTCGTTCCTGACGGACTGGGCGGATACATCGAACGTGCCGCCGCCGTTGGTTTGAGTGAATGACGCCTCCTGGAGTATCTAGAATGTCTCGTACATATACACAACAGCAGTTTTGGGGAATCTCAAGCGGAGGCTTTATACACAAGCTATGGCGCTGTCTCGCCATCGTCGCGCTGTACGGGGGTGTCGCCGCCGCAGCGAATGCCCAGAATATCACCTCATCCAATGCGTTGGTCGATATCGAAGTTGTTCCATTGGCCGGACAGCAGATCCAGCTGCAGCTGAGAACCAGCGGAACCGCGCCGGAACCTTTGAGTTTTACGATTGAAAATCCTGCGCGCATTTCGCTGGATTTGCCCAACACCAGTCTGGCACTGCCGAGCCGGCGCACTGACGTTGATCTCGGGGCACTACGTACGATTCTGGCCGCAGAAGGAAATGGACGGACACGTGTGGTGCTGAACCTGGATGAGATGGTTTCTTATGAAACGCGTGTCCAGGGCGACAGTATTTTTGTGACACTCGGCGCATCCAGCACCAGTGCAAGTGCATCAACCAGCCCGTTTTCAGGGACGACCGCCGCCCCTCCCGTCAGTTACGATACCGGCTTCAAGGCCATTGATAATATCGATTTTCGCCGCGGTGCCGATGGCGCCGGACGGGTTGTCGTCACGATGAGCGATCCCGCAACAGTTGTTGATATCAAGGAAGAGGGTAATAGCGTCATTGTCGAGTTTGCGGATACTGCGTTGCCCGGTGGTCTGCAGCGCCGTTATGACGTAATGGATTTTGCGACCCCGGTAGCCACGGTAGATGCAAGTCAACGCGGCGGCAATGCCCGGGTGGTGATCGGCTCAAGCGTGCCCTTTGAGCAAGTTGCCTATCAGTCCGACAATCTGCTCACGGTGGAACTGCGACCTTACACCCCATCTGCGCAGGAACAGCTTGAAGAGAAGCAAACCAAGGAATACACCGGCGAACGTCTGACACTGAATTTTCAGGACATTGAAACACGGGCCGTGCTGCAGCTGCTGGCGGATGTCAGCGGCCAGAATATCGTGGTCAGTGATACCGTTCAGGGCAACGTTACCTTGCGACTGCAATCAGTGCCCTGGGATCAGGCGCTGGATATCGTCCTGCAAACCAAAGGGTTGGATATGCGTCAAAATGACAACGTCATCATAGTCGCACCCTCTGAGGAAATTGCCGCTCGTGAGCGCCAGGAGCTGGAGGCGCTTGCCCAGTTCGAAGAACTGGCACCGCTACGCTCAGAGTTTATCCAGGTCAACTATGCAAAGGCTTCTGACCTGGCCGCGCTGGTAGGCAGTGCCGGCGGTACTGACACCTCGCTGCTTTCCGAACGCGGCTCGATCTCGATCGATGAACGCACCAACACCCTGCTGGTTCAGGATACCGCTGAAAAACTGACCGACATACGCCGCCTGGTGCAGCGTCTTGATGTGCCGGTCAGACAGGTGCTGATTGAATCCCGTATCGTTGTCGTCAACGACGATTTTCGACGGGCACTGGGTGTAAGGGCCGGCTACACGCATGTTACAGATAATTCCAGCGATGGCCTGATGTCGGTCTCCGGCAGCGCAGATGCCAACAACACAACAGTCAATAGTGGGCTGAATAACCTGAATGCCGGTAATCCGGTGTTCCCGGTAGCCGTAGGTACTCTCGCCGATCGCCTGGCCGTTAATTTACCGGTTACCAGTCCAGCAGGTCGGTTGGCCTTGTCGATCCTCGATTCAGATTACCTGGTCGACCTTGAGTTGTCCGCATTGCAGGCTGAAGGCCGCGGGGAGATTATCTCCACCCCGCGCGTTATTACCGCCAATCAAAAAGAAGCACGTATTGAGCAAGGTGTTGAAATCCCGTTCCAGGAAGCATCATCAAGCGGAGCAACTACCACACAATTCAAAAAAGCAGTGCTTAGCCTGACAGTAACACCGCTCATCACACCGGATGACCGGATCATCATGGACCTGATCGTCAGTCAGGACTCTGTGGGAGAAAGTGTGCCCAGCGCCACGGGTGGCTTTGTACCCAGCATCGATACCCGGGAAGTCGTAACGCAGGTGCTGGTAAGTAATGGTGAAACGGTAGTGCTCGGGGGAATTTATGAAACGGAACGGCGTGAAGTCGACAGCAAAGTGCCCATGTTGGGTGATTTACCCGTGCTTGGGCATCTGTTCCGCACGACGGAACGGACATCGAACAAGTCGGAGTTGCTGATTTTCGTAACCCCAAAAATTCTTAAAGAAGGTGCAAACCTGAACTAATCGCTGTCAGGTTGCAGAGGAAGTAGCATGCTCAAATTGAAACGTCTGTTGGTTTTGCTGATCGTTGGATCGCTGTTCGCGTGTAGCAGTGGTGGCGATGACGACAGCTTCGTCCAGATTCCGGTGCCGGATCCGGTGACTGATCCCACCACCCCGCCGGTCATTGCTATCGCTTCTATTGAGGCGTTGACGAGTAATCCACAAATTCAGTCTGACGGCGGCATACCGGTTACAATCACTGCCCTGGTCAAAGATGCCAACAACAATTTTGTAGAAGGGGCTGCAGTTTCGTTTGCCGCTGATTCCGGGGGCATGGAAGTGCTCACTGGCGTCACCGGTACTGACGGTGTGGCGACAGCCCGATTGTCCACCGCAGGAAATCGCGAAAACCGGGTAATCAGTGTGACCGTCAGCGTAACCCAGGGTGAGACCACGCTGACCGATGTCGTGTCCGTCACCGTGATTGGCACCAACTTGCAAATAACCGGGCCGAGTTCCCTGGCGCAAGGCGCCGCGGGCACTTACACACTGGTACTCAACGATGCCGACGGTGCCGGAATCAATGGCGAAACCATCGCTGTTGCATCTTCGCTCGGCAACACGTTGTCGGCAACCACCCTGACCACCGACAGCGCCGGCCAGGCACAGGTCCTGTATACCGCGGTCAATGGTGGCAGCGACACGCTATCGGCCACCGCGCTGGGTGAGTCCGCCAGCACGACGATTAATGTGTCTGATGACAGCTTTATCTTTGCTACCCCGGCAGCCAGCACCGAGGTACAACTGGGCGCAACCCAGACTGTCACAGTACGCTGGACAATGAACAGCGCACCGGTGGTCGGCCAATCGGTTGCATTCGCGTCGACACGCGGTGCCATTACACCCAGTTCAGTGGTCACCAATGCCAACGGCGAAGCGACCGCCAGCGTGAGTGCCACCAATGCCGGCGCGGCAATTATTACTGCGACCACGGTCAATGGCCCGAGTGCAACATTACCGATCGAATTTGTTGCCATCACACCGGCTTCGATTGAAGTCCAGGCAGACCCGTTCACCGTATCGCCCAATTCACAATCCGCAATCACCGCCATCGTGCGGGACCCCGATGGCAATCTGGTGAAGAATGTCAGCGTCGAATTCCAGTTGAGTGATATCACCGGCGGTACGTTGTCGGTCCCTTCTGCGGTAACCGACAGCATCGGCCGTGCCCAGACCTTTTATACCTCGAGCTCCCAGACCTCCAGTGTGAATGGTGTGCGCATCACCGGCCTGGTAGCTTCTGCCCCCGCCATTAATGACGCCGTGTTACTGACGGTAGCCGGTCGTGAAGTATTCTTCACCTTTGGCACTGGCAACAGCATCTTAGAGCCCAACCCGGCGCAATATCAGGTCCCTTATGTCGTGCAGGTCACGGATGCAGACGGGCGCCCGGTAACGGGTGTCGATGTATCGATGAGCGTCGTCTCGGTGAAATATATCAAGGGCTTCTGGTGCCCCGACAATATTAATGACCTGTGGTACGTGGTGGTGGCTGAGCGCTGTGATGATGAAGATGTCAACCGTAACGGCATTCTGGATCCGGGTGAAGACATCAACTCAAACCTGCGCATCGAAGCGGGTAACATCGCGACGATTACACCCGGATCGTTCACCTCTGACGACAATGGTTTCGGATTTATCGATCTGTATTACCCGCAGGAATACGGCGGTTTTCTGGAGGTTGAAATGCAGGCCCGCGCATCCGTTCAGGGCACCGAGTTTTCCGAGAAATCGGTGTTTCTCGTCAGCGTAATTGCCGATGATGTGAACTCACTCGATAAATCACCACCGGGATTGAACACTGTGCCGGCAGGTTTTGTGCCGCAGGCGGCGTGTCCACCTTATGCTAATCCCGACACGATCTCCTCCAGTCCGTTTGGATATAATCCGAACTGTACGGTTTTCGATTTCCCCAACTAGGCGCATACCACAACAGAAACGGGAGCTGCGGCTCCCGTTTTTTTTACCCACCATCTTCGTGGACAGGGTAAACTCACAGCATGCCTGATGACGATCCGATATTCCTGGTGGGCCCGATGGGGTCCGGAAAGACTGCAGTCGGACAACGGCTCGCGCAATTGCTCGAGCGCCAGTTTGTAGATACAGACCGTGAGATTGAAAAGCGCTGCGGTGTTGATGTTGCGTTTATTTTTGACAAGGAAGGCGAAGCCGGTTTTCGCACCCGCGAGCATCGGGCTCTGGCCGAACTGGCCGCGCTGCCAGCCATGGTTATAGCCACGGGCGGTGGAATTGTAATCCGTGAGGTCAACCGCAAGATTTTGCGTGAGTCCGGGGTCGTCATCTATCTTGAAACCAGTGTCGACCAGCAGTTTGAACGGACCCGTTACAGCAGCACGAGACCGCTACTACATGGCGATGATCCCAAGTCCAAATTACACGAGCTGATGACGGTACGCGGACCCTTGTATGCCAGTGTTGCTGACATCACCTGCAACACTGACGGACAGCGTGTCAACCAGGTAGCGAAGCAGGTGTGCACGATGCTGGAATCTTTCACGGTAAAAAAAAAGAACCGCTCATGCAGCCGTTAAATGTCGGTCTCGGAAACCGCAGTTATCCCGTTTATATTGGTAAAGGGCTGCTGGGTGATATCGATCACTGGCGCAGGATGTCTGCACAGTTAAAATTGCCACAGCGTTTACTTATTGTTTCTGACCGCAACGTTGCCAACCTGTATTTGCAACCGTTACAACATGCATTAAAGACCTTCGACTCCACAACCTGCGTGCTGGAACCCGGGGAAGCCAACAAAAACCTTGCCGCCATGACAACGATACTCGATGAGCTTATTGCCGGCGGTTTTCAGCGCGATGCCGCCGTCATTGCATTGGGCGGCGGGGTGATTGGCGATATTGCCGGGTTTGCGGCGGCGTGTTTTATGCGCGGGATTCGCTGCGTACAGATTCCCACGACTTTGCTGGCACAGGTTGATTCTTCGGTTGGCGGCAAAACCGGCGTCAATCACAAGCTTGGCAAAAACCTGATCGGCGCATTTCATCAGCCCGTCGCAGTGGTTATCGATACCGACACCCTGGCCACGCTGGAGTTACGTGAGGTGCGCGCCGGGCTGGCTGAAGTCATCAAGTATGGCTGTATCTATGATGCGGATTTTTTTGCCTGGCTCGAAACGCATATGAAGGAATTGCTGGCGCTGGAAACCACGGCACTGGCTCGTGCAATCCGCCGCAGCTGCGAAATCAAGGCCACGATTGTCGCCCGCGACGAAAAAGAAGCCGGCGAGCGCGCGCTGCTTAATTTTGGCCACAGCTTCGGCCATGCCATCGAGCAGGTCACCGGGTATACGCGCTGGTTGCATGGTGAAGCCGTGGCTATCGGCATGCTCATGGCCTGCTCGCTGTCACACCGAATGGGTCTGTTAAGTGCGGCTGAGGTTGCGCGTGTCAGCGCGCTGTTGGGCGCCGCCGGACTGCCTGCCTGCACCGATGATGCGCCCGTCGATGCACTGTTACAGGCGATGCAGCTGGACAAAAAAAATGCGGCCGGCAAGCAGCGGCTGATACTGCTCAACGGCATCGGGGCCAGCGAAATACGCAGTGACTGCAGCAGCGCCGACATCCGGCAGGCGATACTGGATTACACGGGTTCATGACGCACCCAGGCACAGTTCTCGCCGCCTATGCCGCCCACCCGGAGCACAGTCGCGGTCGAATTATTTCCGAGGCACCATCGCTACACCGTACCGAGTTTCAACGCGATCGCGATCGCATCATACATTCGACCGCGTTTCGGCGTCTTGAATACAAAACCCAGGTGTTCGTCAATCACGAGGGGGACCTGTACCGCACCCGGCTGACCCACAGCCTGGAGGTCGCACAAGTTGGCCGTACTGTCGCACGCGCGCTTGGTCTCAATGAGGATTTGTGCGAAACCATTTGCCTCGCTCACGATCTGGGACACACACCGTTCGGTCATGCCGGTCAGGACGAACTGAACAAATGTATGCGCGATTACGGGGGCTTTGAACACAATCTGCAGTCCTTGCGTGTCGTTGATGTGCTGGAGGAAAAATATCCCGGTTTCGTGGGTCTGAACCTGACGTTTGAGGCGCGCGAAGGAATCCTCAAACATTGTGCCCGCAGAAATGCGCGCGAGTTGGGTGATCTGGGCCGGCGTTTTCTGGACAAAACCCTGCCAGGTGGTGAAGCACAACTGGCCGACCTGGCCGACTCGATTGCCTATAACCATCACGATGTGGACGACGGTTTGCGCTCGGGTCTGATAACGGCTGAGCAGCTCTGCGAAGTCGAGTTGTTCGGCCGCCACTATCAGGCCACTACTGGTGATTATCCGGATCTTGACGAACGCCGGCATATCTATGAAACGGTGAGGCGCATGTTTGGCGAGGTGATCGATGACCTGATCACCTGTAGTCGCGACAACATCCGCGCACTGGGACCTGCCACCATCGATGACATTCGCAATGCCGATCAACCGGTCCTGCAACTGAGCGCGGCCTGTCTGAAACTGCACTTGCAGCTCAAAGAGTTCCTGCGCAAAAACCTCTATCGCCATGAGCGCGTGGTCGCGATGACAGATTTATCCAAAACTGTCGTGCGCGAGTTATTCACCGCATTTTTCGAGCAACCTGAACGAATGCCGGCAGACTTTGCTGCCAAAGCGACTGCGGGTGACATTAATGACAAGGCGCGCATCGTTGCCGATTTTATTGCAGGTATGACAGATCGTTACGCTTTGACACAGCACCGCGCCGCCAGGGAGTCGCGCGCGCTTTAATTTGCCGCTTGTGGTGGTAGCATTAACTTTTTGAGAAATCCCGGGAATATTTGATGAGTCCAAAATCGATTGCGAACAGTGACCGCCTGATCTTTGCCATGGATGTGGCAAGCATCTCGGAAGCCAAGCACCTGGCACGTCAGCTTGGCGATGCAGTCACATTTTACAAGCTGGGCCTGGAAATGATGACGTCGGGCCATTATTTCGAGTTTCTCGAATGGCTGGTGGCACGGGATAAAAAAGTGTTTGCGGATCTCAAGCTGTTCGATGTGCCGGCAACTGTGGCTGCGGCAGTCAAGGGACTCAATAGCCGTGGCATCGAATACACTACAGTGCACGGCAACCAGTCGATTATGGAGGCTGCGGCAGCCGCCAGTGAGGACGTAAAAATATTGGCTGTGACGGCACTTACCAGTCTGGATCGCGGCGATCTGGATGATCTTGGTTTTACTTGTGACGTTGACGAACTGGTGCTGTCACGCGCTCGTCGCGCATTGAGCAGCGGTTGCGACGGCGTCATCTCTTCGGGGCTTGAAGCGCCCAAATTACGCGAGCACATCGATCACCGTTTACTGGTGATTACGCCTGGTATCCGGCCTGTCGATAATCGCCCCAGCGACGACCAAAAACGCGTGGTTGATGTTGCCCAGGCCTTCAAAAACGGTGCTGATCACATTGTCGTTGGGCGGCCGATTCGGTCAGCACCCGATCCACGTCAGGCTGCAGAGGCCATTCAGGCTACGATCGTGCAGAGTTTTGCACAATGAACACCTCCTCCGAACCACTTTTTTTACGCGCGCTGAAACGTGAGCCAGTTGAACGCACCCCGGTATGGTTGATGCGCCAGGCTGGACGCTACTTGCCGGAATACATGGAAGTGCGCAAACAGGCCGGTTCGTTTATGGCATTGGCGAGCAACCCCGAACTGGCATGCAAAGTCACGCTGCAGCCAATCGAGCGCTTCGGTCTGGATGCTGCAATTTTGTTTTCCGACATTCTTACGATTCCGGACGCGATGGGTCTGGGGCTGTATTTCGCTGAGGGTGAAGGGCCGCGCTTTACAAAACCGGTACGCACAGAAGCCGACATCGAATCACTGCATGAACCCGAGGCCGGGAAGGACCTCGGTTACGTCATGGAAGCCATTCGTTTGATTCGCAGCAAGCTGGATTCGGACACACCGCTGATTGGTTTTTGTGGCAGCCCCTGGACCGTCGCCACTTATATGGTAGAAGGCGGCTCCAGCCGCAACTTCGAAAACATCAAGTCCATGCTCTACCGCCAGCCACAACTGATGCACCGCTTGCTGATCAAAGTCGCTAATGCGAGCTGTGATTACCTGCAGGCACAGATTGAAGCCGGTGCCCAGGCGGTGATGATTTTTGATACCTGGGGTGGCAGTTTGTCGACCGCCAGCTACAAGGAGTTTTCACTGGCGTATATGCGTCATATCGTGGCGCATATAAAGGCCCATCACAACACTCGTGATACGCCAGTTATCCTGTTTACCAAAGGCGGCGCAAGCTGGCTCGAAATGATAGCGGACACCGGCTGTGATGCTGTGGGCGTAGACTGGACCTGTGATCTGGCCCACGCCCGCAAACGTGTCGGGGACCGGGTTGCGCTGCAGGGCAACCTCGATCCCGGTGTGCTCTATGGCAACAGCACTGTTGTGGAACGTGAATGTCGGCGGGTGCTGGACAGTTTCGGCCCGGGCAGCGGTCATGTATTTAACCTTGGCCATGGCATTCACCCGGGTGTCGACCCGCAGCGTGTAGCCGACCTGGTCGCTGCCGTGCGGCAGCACAGTCCAGCTCTTCACCGTTGAGTTCATCGGCGAGCATGCCGTTGTCCGCCGCTGAACAGGAGCGCGGACGGGCTCTGGCGCGCATGAAATGGCTGGCCACCGGCTTGTTTCTGCTGATGGCATTTGTTTTTGGTTTGACCTTTATTCCTGAACACCCACCTCGCTGGCTCCCGTTTTTGCGGGCGTTTTGCGAAGCGGCAATGGTCGGAGCGCTGGCAGACTGGTTCGCCGTGACCGCGCTTTTCAGGCACCCGCTGGGCATTCCGATTCCACATACAGCCATCGTGCCCAACAACAAAGATCAGATTGGCACCAGTCTCGCCGGGTTCGTCGAGCGCAATTTTCTCACCCCACAAGTGCTGGCACCCAAGCTGGAAGATGTTAATTTTGCTGATAAACTGGGGCGCTGGATGGACGATGCCGCTCATGCACGTCGCTTAAGCAAAGACGCGGCCGCTCTGCTGGTATGGTTACTCGGTTCGGTGGACAACGATGCCGTGCGGCAATTTCTCGAAAAAAACCTGCGCAGCGGCGCCAGCAAGATTCAGATCACGCCATTGTTGAGCAAGTTGTTCACCCTGTTGACCTCGCAAAACCGTCACCAGGAGTTAATGGACAGTGCGGTAGCGATTGCCAAACGCCAGCTCTACGAACATCAGTTTGCCATTCGCGGCCGCGTAGATGAGCGCAGCCCGTGGTGGATTCCGGGCTTTGTGGACGAAGAAATCTATCGAAAAATTGTGCTTGAGCTGGCGCGGCTGCTGGATCGTATCGGAGACGATCCGCATCATGCGGCCCGCCAAAGTTTTAATCAGGCTACCGAAGACCTGATTTATTCCATGGCGCATGATCCGGAGGTGATCGCCCGTGGCGAGGCATTGAAACATGAAATCACCAGTCACCCGGCGGTGCAAAAATACCTGACGGATGCCTGGGACGACATCAAGGACTATGTCAGTGTCCAAAGCCGCGACCCGGACTCGACGTTGCGCAATCGCCTGCAGCAGGCAATTCGGCGGTTCGGACGGGCATTACAGGAGGACGGTCAGATGCAGCAGCAAATCAATGGCTGGGTATGTGCCGGGCTCTTGTATCTGGTGAACAATTATCGTGAGTCGATGGCCAGCATCATTTCGGACACCGTCAAATCCTGGGATACGGCACTCACTACGCGCCGCGTAGAACTGCAGGTCGGTCGTGATTTGCAGTTTATCCGTATCAACGGCACGCTGGTCGGCGGTCTCGTTGGACTGCTCATCTATAGCCTCGTGCAGGCATTTTGACATGCTGCGCCTGGCTCTCATCGCAATACATCTGATCGAGGTTTTACTCTATAGCTGGATCTATTCTGTCGCCGGTGGCGGCTGGTGGGTATGGCTCAGCACGGTTCTTTTTATGGGTCTGACCGCGCGCGCTATCCTGATTGCACTCACGCTGATCATCGCGCGCGTCCCGTTGACACCGCCTGGCACAACACTGGCGGCATTTGCAGCCGAATATTATTCGGCTGTCCGCCTGTACTCCTGGGACGCACTGCTCGGAGCGCCGCGACTGGTTGCACCAACACAGACCGCACCGAACCCGTTCCCGCCGATCCTGTTTATCCACGGCTTTATGTGCAACGCCGGGTTCTGGCGCGGCTTTCTGCGTTTTTTTGCCGACCACTGGAACAACTACGTGGCCACTATCGACCTGGTGCCACTCCACACCAGCATCGATGATTATGCCGGGCATATTGACCAGCGGATCGATGAACTGCTGGCAGTATCCGGGGCGTCTTCCTGTTTGATCGTCGCTCACAGTATGGGTGGCCTGGTGACGCGCAGTTACCTGCACAAGCTCCACGCCCATCACAAAGTCGCGGGTGTCGTAACATTGGGCACGCCACATTCAGGAACCGTGCTGGCAGATTATTCGCTGGCAATAAACTCACGGCAGATGCGACGTCTCAGCGCCTGGCTCACCGCACTCGACGAATCTGAATCCGCCGCAACCCAGCCCCCCTTTGCCGCCCTGATTGGTACTCACGACAACATTGTCGCTCCCCAGGAGTGCGCCAGTTACCGACTCGCTGACAACACGTACATGTTCGGGATCACCCATCTGGCCATGGCGCTCAACCGGCAGGTCATGGAATGGACTCTGCACAGCCTGTTACGCATCGCAAGTCAGGCGACGCGCACATCCTCCGGCACGGGCTGATCGGCAAATATCGCGTCCAGCAACCTGGATTCGCGGCTGTGTACTGCATCCAGAAAATGTTCTGCCTTGCCCATTTTCCGGAACGCGGCCAGACCGCGTTCGATAAAGCTTTGCAGTTCACCAAAGCCAGCCAGGTGTGCTGGTTTGCGGGCCAGCTTTACGGCCGCAAGAATAAACTTTTTACGGGTCACCAATTCGAGGTTTTGACCGACTTCGACGATCATGCTGATTTGCTGCCGGCGCTCCTCATAGTTGTTACAGGCTTTGTAGGCACGTGCATACATTGCGAAATCCAACGGTACGTCACCACGCGAAAAACTTTCGCCGTACTGCTGTTCAAGCACTTCCAGCAGCTTGAGATCAAGTTCCATCGTCAGGCTGTTAAGCGCCAGTCCCTGCGACAGGGAATCAATGGCCTCCCCGGACAACACCTTGACCATCAGCGGGTAAACACGGGCGATATCCTCATCACGCTGGGAAAAGTCCACCGGCCCGTACAAATCGGACAGAAAAAACTCCACCGCTGCCTGATAACGGCTTTGCCGGGCGAAATCGTCGTAAGTCAAGCGTAGCCGTTGGCACTGCCACTCGCACAGCAAGCGGTGTCCGGCTGCGAGTTCACGTTCCTGAACACGCTCCCTGGAAAGCCGCAAGGTACGCTCAAGAATAAACCTGAAGCGTTCAGCGCTGCTGCTTTTACTGGCATCCGTCACAGGCGACAACTGACTCTAGCTATCCAGTTTGGCGAGTTCTTCATCACGTAATTCACGACGCAGGATTTTGCCGACATTGCTTTTTGGCAGTTCATCCCGCAATTCAACCTGGCGCGGCCGCTTGTATCCCGTCAGGTGTTCCTTACAATGCGCCTTGATATCATCCGCCGTCAGATCCGGGTCGGTCGCCACGACGAACACTTTAACCATCTCGCCGGATTTTTCGTCCGGTATGCCAATCGCGGCTGCCTCGGAAATTCCGGGGTGAGACACCAGGACTTCTTCGATCTCATTCGGAAACACGTTGAACCCGGAAACCAGGATCATGTCTTTTTTGCGATCGGTTATGTAAACAAAGCCATCCTCGTCCATCCGGCCCAAATCGCCAGTACGCAATGCACCATCTGACGTCATCACTTCCCGGGTCTCGGCTTCGCGCTGCCAGTAGCCCTGCATTACCTGCGGTCCGCTGATACAGATTTCGCCAATTTCTCCGAGCGGCAACACGTTGCCGTCATCATCCCTGATCGTCACTTTCGTCGAAGGGATCGGCAGCCCGATGGCACCGTTGAACTCTGTCAGTCGCAGTGGGTTGATGCAGGCAGCTGGTGATGTTTCCGTCAGCCCGTAGGCTTCAATCAGCGGTACGCCCGTGACCTCTTTCCATTTATTCGCGACAGCCCGCTGTACTGCTGCACCGCCACCCAATGTAAAGCGCAGCGTCGAAAAATCGAGGTCCGCAAAACCGGGGGTCTGCAGCAAGGCGTTAAACAAGGTGTTGACCCCGGTGATCGACGTGAACTTGTGCTTGCCAAGTTCCTTTACAAAACCCTCGAAATCCTTGGGGTTCGTAATCAGAATGTTCTCACCACCAAATTTCATAAACGTCAGGCAATTCGCCGTGAGCGAAAAGATATGATACAGCGGCAACGCCGTGATGATCTTTTCCTGGGCGTCGACTGTCTTGCTGCTCAGCCACGCGTGCGATTGCAGCAAATTGGCAACCATGTTGCCATGGCTCAGCTGCGCACCCTTCGCAACACCGGTAGTCCCCCCGGTATATTGCAAAAAGGCCAGATCACCATGTTCAAGCGGGACTTCGTGCATCTTCTTGCGTGCCCCCCGGGCAAGCGCTTCGCGAAACGTGATGGCACCATCAAGCTCCCAGGGGGGTACCATTTTACGAATATATTTAACCGCCAGATTGACCAGTGGTCTTTTTGGAAATGGCAGCATGTCACCTATCTGGGTGGTGATAACCTGCTTTAACGCGGTTTCGTCGACGACCGCCTGAAGGGTCTCTGCAAAGTTTTCCAGAATCACAATGGCTTTGGCACCCGAATCACTTAACTGGTGTTGCAGTTCCCGCGGTGTGTACATCGGATTGACATTTACAACCACCATGCCGGCACGAAGAATGCCGAATATGGCCACCGGGTATTGCAGTAAATTGGGTAGCATCACGGCGACGCGGTCGCCTTTTTCCAGCGCCAGATCGTTTTGCAGGTATGAAGCAAATTGCGCGCTGAGACCCTTGAGCTCGGCATAGGACAGCCGTGCACCCATGTTGTAGTAGGCCGGCGCAGCGCTGTAGGTGTCACAACTCTTTTCAATAATGTCTTTTAATGAGCTGAACTCATCAAGGTCAACATCCGCCGGTACCCCCGGGTCGTAGTTCCTGAGCCAGATTTTTTCCACTCTATCTCCCCCGGGCTATACCCGAATTAACACCGACGTCTAGTCTATCGGTGACTGTTATACCATTGCGGTTATACCATCGCGAAGCACGGTGGCAATCCGTATCGACCGCACAGACATCAGCGTGCGGTCGGGCCGCCTGTTTGGCGCACCTCTGTCCGGCAGACAAAACCTGTTGCCAATCGACCTGCGAAGTTCGGCAGAATGAGATTTCTGTCAAACCGTCCGCGGCCCACAATTCTCTGCCACACTGCCTGAGTTGCTTCACACGACCCGGTTAAGGCTTTCACCGCGTGCAAATGCGCAAATGTTTTCAGCGACTTTATTCAACGCATTCTGCCGTGCCTGCAATGACGCCCACGCAATGTGTGGGGTGACGATCAGCCGTGGCACGGAATGATCGAGCAAGGGTTCATAATCACGCGGCGGCTCCTGGCTCAACACGTCAATGCCGGCACCACCGATGGTGTGATTGTTCAGCGCGTTGATCAGCGCCTTGCTGTCGATCAAACCACCCCGTGCGGTGTTGATCAGCAGTGCATCGGGCTTCATCGTAGCCAGAGTATCGGCATTGATCATGCATCGGGTGTCTTCGGTTAACGGGCAGTGCAGACTGACCACATCTGCCGTCGCCAGCAGTTCCGGCAGTGACAGCACAAACAAATGTTCGTCATCAGGCTGACGGCCATCGCGGGTGGTAGCCACAATTTGCATACCAAAAGCACGCCCGACCCGTGCCACTGCACGACCAAGGACACCGTAACCGACGATGCCCAGCACTTTGCCGTCGAGCTCATCGATGCGATAGTCCAGCATGCAAAACTGCGGACTTTGCATCCACGCACCCGAGCGCAGCAGCGCTCCATAGGCCTTGAGATGCCGATTCAGTGACAGAATCATTGCAAACACGTGCTGTGCCACCGAATTACTGCAGTAGTCGCGGATATTGCACACCGCCACATCGTGCGCCCGCGCAGCTTCGGTGTCCACATTGTCTGTGCCAGTGGCAATCAGGCAAATTAACTTCAAATTCGGGGCTGCAGCCAGCGTTGTCGCATCCATCGGTACCTTGTTGGTGATGACAATGTCAGCATCAGCAAGCCGCCCGGCCGCCTCATCGGGCCCGCAGGTGTCAAAATAATCGATCTGCCGGACCGCTGCTTCAAGCGCGCCAAAATCCAGGTCGTTGGCATCAACTGTCGCGCGGTCGAGAAAAACAGCTCGCATGGTCAGTCCATTCGGGGATAATTTACACTAGTGTAACGCCGCAGCCCCGGCTCAACCAGAGTTCGTTTTCGCGCATAACGACGCTCGCCGGGCCGTGCCGCCCAAACGCTTTATATAAAGAGTCCGATCAGATGCCAAAAAACAGCAATTTCTGGGAACACAAGACACTCGGCGAAATGAGCCATGCCGAATGGGAATCACTATGTGACAACTGCGCACGCTGCTGTCTGCATAAATTTGCCGACGAGGAGACCGGGCAAGTGCATTACACCGATGTGGCGTGCGTGTTGCTGAACCGTGACAGCTGCCGCTGCACGGACTACTCAAGGCGTCACGAGCGGGTGCCTGCCTGTCTGAAACTGTCTGCGGACACACCCGATTCCTTTCGCTGGCTGCCAGACACCTGCGCCTACCGCCTGATTGCCGAGGACAAACCATTG
>JABDLQ010000397.1 GCA_013002925.1 Gammaproteobacteria bacterium
AGTGGAAGCGTGACACATGGTAAAAGGCATTCACGTCAAAATTTTCGGCGCGGTAGGTGGCACTGAAGTCGTAAAACTCAATGCGCTCGCGGTCGCCAAATTCAGTCGTGGTCTGGTCGGTAGCAACGAGGCCGTCAGGCGTAATGACCTGGTCCTCGGTTACCACGGAAATGGGCAGGGCGCGGCGGCCGTAGGCAATTTCCAGGGGTTCCTTCTCGGCAACATCGCCCAGTAAATTTAGTGTGAACTGGCCGTCGAGTTTGGCACTGGGCTCGAATGCAAAATCGAGGAACGCCATTTCACCGGGCGAAAATTCGAGCCCGTTTTCACCGCGCTCGTCGATGTCTTTCCCGGTGCCCTTGGTCAGATACTCGGCGCGCAAAGAGCCACCGGTAAAGCGCAATATTTCCCTGCTCTCATCGCTTTGACTCTGGAGCAGGCGGACCTGGCCCTTGAGCTCCAACAGCTCCATATCGATCTTGTCGATGCCATCATTGAATGCGGCCTTTTTCATCTGGTACGGGTCCATGTGCCAGATTTTCGACAGTACGTCGTAGGCCATGCGCGGCCGGGCGGTATAAACGCCGTCGGCATTGGGCGTGCCGAGCGCAGTAACGCCGAACCACTCTTCGTTCATGTTGTTTTTGCCCGGTGCCCAGTCGAACATATAGGCCTGGTTGGACCACGATGCGTTATTGTCATGGATATCCAGGTTTTCGACCTGCAGGTATTTCCACCACTCATCGCGCCACTCGAACACGAAGCCGCCGATTGAGTTGCCCTCTTCGCCGTTGCCGTAGGCCTTGTTGTACATTTCCCGCCATTGGTCGCGCAAAACTGTGGCTTGTGCAACCTGGTCCTCTTTGAACTCGCGCGCGTTAAAGGCATCGCTGCCAAACTCGTAAAACACGACGGGTACATCGAGCTTCGCATCCACTTCTTCCCACAGGCTGGTGAAGCTCGTGCCACGGTAAACGTTGCTGCCCAGGACATCCATATCAGGGCACAGCTCGGCGATCAGGTCGATGTACTGGATATCGCCGTTGACGATGGAGAAGGGCCGGTTAGGGTCCATGCTTTTGCCGGCCTTCATCACCTCATTGAACAGGCTGTACAGATACCGCGCTTTTGCCGCGTAGCGTTCGCCTTCGGGAAGGTTTTCGATTTCGAAGCTCGCCCATGACAGGCCATAGTTGCTTTCATTGCCCAGGGCGAACATGAGCACGCCAGGCGTGTCTTTGTATTGCGCGAAGATTTCCAGAGTGTCTTTTTTCAAAGTAGCCCGGGTCAACGGATCGGAGTAATCCGTGAACACCACCCACTTGCCGCCAACGGTGTAGCCGTAGCGGCCCATCAGCGGATTGATGACCGTCATGATGCCGTGTTCACGATAGATGTAGGTCACCCATTTGCTCGGAATCATCGTGAAGCTGCGGATCGTATTGACGCCCGCTGCTTTCATCAGGCCAAAGTCGTAGTCGAGGACTTTGCGGATAAAATCGTCGGTTTCACCCCACAGGTTATACGTATAGTTTTGATTTCTGGGCGTATAACCCCACACCATGCCCTTGATGTAATACGGCTCGCCATTGACGTGCAGCTGCCAACCGTTTTCATCCTTGTGCGTGGTGACCTTGTCAATACCCTGAGCCTGACTTACGGTCGTGGCAAACAACGCCAGCGCGACTGCCAAAATACTGCTGATTTTTTTCAAGCGCGCGAACAAGATTACATCCGACATTGCGATCACTCTTCCTTTACAAAGAATAATTGGTGGGGAATTTCCGTATTGGATAGCGCTTGGGCTGCGCCTGCCGTGGAGATTCCGGTTTGTTTGTAGTTTATCTAAAGTCGATTCCCCGGCACCGCAGTGCCGGCTTCACGACGTCATCACTTATAGCGAGCGCCGGCCCAGGCCGACGGCTCAACGAGCCGTCGGCGACCGCTTAGGGTCCCGGCGTGCTGGTTACTTCAATATTGTCGTAGAAAATGCCCGAGCCCTCAAAGTTTCTGGCGTTGGTCTGAAAGCCGAACTGCAGGAGCTGACCAGTCCACTCGCCGATAGTGATTTGCAGGCTATAAGGCGTCCAGTCCACTGGGGTATTGGTCATTTCGGCCGTGACGAAGGCCGTCTGCGAGAAGCCGGTGCTCGGGTTGAGCACTTTAAAGAACGCCAGTGCCTGCGAGCTGCCTTCGATGTTGCCTCGTTTCGCGTCGAACGTGAAGGTCCAGGTATCACCGACGTCGTCAGCGCTGATTGACGTGGCGCCTACACCGCGGGGTTCCTGGAAGACATTGGTTTCGACCAGGCCAGTGGCACTTTGATGACCGGACGGGCTGCCCCCGGGGCCGCCACCGGCACAGCAGTCGTAATCGCTGTAAATGGAGAGCTGCTGAGCGCCCTGATTTGGGCCGCCCTGATCGGCCGCGATGGCCGAAATTTGTGGGCCATTAGGCGCTGCGCCGGGATAGCCAAACAAATAACCGGCCACGTCGTCAAACACGTTGATAAAGAAGCTCCAGCCGTCACCGATTACGTCGCTCATGATATCGATGTTCTCAAAATCCTGCGGACCGTAAATGGTGGTGACGACGGGCGTCGAAATGCGCCCGCTGGTTTCGCAGGCACCGGTATCACGGCACGCGACGACCACTTCGATGTCGTCAAGATCAAAGGTGATAGCGCCGGTGCTGGCCTCGACCGTGAACAGGTTGAGAACGCTGGCAAGATCCAGGCTGGTACCGCGCAGCGCCGAATTCGTAACCAGGTCGTTAACCTTGACCGAATACTGACGCCAGGTGCTATCGGCCGTAACCGGTATGGCCTGGCGGCCATTGCCAGCGGTGCTGTCGAGCCCGACTTCCACAACGGTGCCCGGCAACGCGCTGGTGACCCGCATCCTGAACAATAGCTCACCGGCCGTCTCGGAGCCGGACAGGTTGAAGAAGCCCGTCGACGGTGACAAATCCGGCGCCCGCATGAATACGCTACCGACGCCGCTCGTGGCGTTGATATCCACATTCCAGACCGTGTTGGCCCCGTCTGCAGCCGCAATGTTGCTGTTTACTGTGACCGTTCCGTTGCTGGTAGCGGTGTCCGGCACGAGTGCGCTCGAGACCGGGTTGCCCGGATCGGCAGGATCAACAAAAGTCACTGTGGCGGGAGCGTCCGTGTACACCGCAAGCATGTCGGTATACGGCTCGCCTGGCGCGACCACGGCGGGTACGCCTGTGCCCGTGCTGCAACCGGTGCCGGCAACCGGGTCAATTGCATTGGCGCACTCATAAACGCGAACCGCGTCAATTTCCAGGACCTGCGGGAAGGTCGAGCCGCCGCCGGCGTTGCTGCCCACTGCCAGGCTCAACAGCAGGTAGAAACTCTGGTCGAATGGTGCCGCGCCAGTTCCCAGCGTGTAGACACCGTCGGCGTCTTGCGGGTACGC
>JABDLQ010000404.1 GCA_013002925.1 Gammaproteobacteria bacterium
GTGTCAGTATCATCATCGGACAGATGCGCAGCCTGAACGGAGACTCTGTCCGGGTAATTTCCTTTGTAATGGGCCGTATCAATTTCCAGATGAGTCAGCTTGCCGACGCACCCCAATTCCAGAATCACCCAGTCGTGCCCCGGTCCCCGACGTCTGGGTGTTTCCCATCCGTCGCCCATATCGACGCCGCGTCCAGGCAAATTCAGATTATGCATACTGGAGCCAAACCCGGCCTGGCTACAGGCAAGCGCTCGCCCTCCGTTTGCAACTGCTGCAAGGTCTGAGGGTGCCTCCGCATCGCGCTTGCTCCAATCACACACCACCTGACCATAGACCCGCAGTCGGGCGATACCACCGTCGGGATAAATGTTTAAACGCACATGGCTGTATACGCTGTTGTCGTCAACGGTACACAGATGATGGGAATCGGCTTGCAATGCAGTGGCCGGAAGGACTTCGATCCAATCGGTGCTGTCATCAGGATCAGCCTTCGGGCTATAGCAGGCCTCCAGGGATGCCGACGGCGGGTGGTTACCAATGAAGTGACTGGTATCGATATCGACACCGTGCAACACCCCGGCAAAAGCCAGGCGCACGACACAAAAATCATGACCAGGCCCACGTTTGCGACGCGATTCCCAGCCATCCATCCACTTGCCATTGGAATCGTATTTACCAGGGATAAATACCGCTTCTGATGCTTGCAGCATACGCTCACAGGGCGCGAAAAAATCATCGCTGGCATACAGCGCCCGGGCACCGAGACGTGCCTGTGCCAGGTTGATGAAACTGTGCGCAAAACCGTGATTGTTTTTGCCGGTGTTCATGCTGCAACTTTACTCTGTTTTCGCTCTTTATGCCCAAAGATCAGGGTGTCTTGCAGCACTCTCATTGCAAAGGACGTGTCGCCGGCCAGGGTGTGGCAAACTAACGCCCGGCATACCAGGCCCCGATCAACGCCCTCTCGTCTTCGGTCATACTGGTGTTATTTGCAAGCGGCATGTCCTTTGACACCACCGTGCGCTGATAGATTTTGGGGGCCAGTGCTTCAATCTGGTCGACGGTGTCAAACATAACGCCCATTGGGGCAGCAAGAAAAACCACGTCCGTGGTGCGCTCGGAATGACAGGAAGTACAATGCTGCTGTATCACCGGGACGATGTCGGCTGTCGTGACCGGGTCCAATTCAGCAACACCGGTGCGTTCCTGCAGTGACGCCGGGCGGATGACCACGGCAATTACCGCCAGCAGCAGCAGTCCGGCGATAAATAATACCGGTCGGTTTTTGCCGGTATGACGCTGCACGAAGTAAACACGAATTAACACACCTGCGCACAATATTCCTGCCAACACCAGCCAGCCGTAAGAGTGCCCGTACGTCATCGGGTAGTGGCTGCTGATCATGATAAACAGGACCGGCAACGTAAAATAAGTGTTATGCACCGATCGTTGTTTGCCCTGAATACCGGGGCGCGGATCTGGCGGTTTACCCGCCCGAATCGCGGCGACCATTTGTTGCTGGCCCGGTATGATCACAAACAGCACGTTTGCCACCATGATAGTACCCAATACGGCGCCCACGTGGATGAAGGCGGCACGTGCACTGAATAACTGAAACAACAGCCAGTCAAGGAACAAAACAAATACAACGATGATCGCACCGAGGGCCAGCTCGTGCGTGATCGTGCGGCACACAGCGTCATAAATCAGCCACCCAAGAGCGATGACCGCAACACTGATTGCGATGCCAGCAACCGGTGACAATGCAGCAACACTGGAATCGATCAGAAAAGACGTGGCACCGTACCAGTAAACCAGACCCAGCAACAGCATGCCGCTGATCCATGTCCAGTAGGCTTCCCATTTGAACCAGTGCAGTTGCGCAGGCAACTCCCGATCCTGTGGGCCGAGTAGAAATTTCTCGCTGTGATAAAAACCGCCGCCGTGTACCGCCCATAGGTCACCATGCACGCCGCGGCGTTTGGCGACATCGGCCGCGACAGGTTTCAAATGATTATCGAGCCACACAAAATAAAAAGAAGCGCCGATCCACGCAATCCCGGTGATCACGTGCAACCACCGGATCAGCAGACTCATCCAGTCAACAATATAGGCGCTCAACATGGATTCTCCCTGTGCGTGCGTCGATCAGCAATTGAGTTCCCCGGCAGGGCAACTAACTACCACGATAGGTTGTGTAACTCCATGGCGACACCAGGAGCGGTACGTGATAGTTCTGCCCCGCATCATTGATGCAAAAACGCACCGGCACCTGGTCCAAAAACACAGAATCGGCAGATGTTTCATGAAGTGAACTGTAATAGTCACCCACGTAAAACATCAACTCGTATTCACCTGGCTGCATGGAAGCCTGCTGCAATAAGGGTTCATCGACGCGGCCATCACTATTCGTGTACACAGTTTTTAGCAACTGGAAACCGTTGTCATCGTGGCGCACTGAAAAATCAATGCGAACTCCCGATGCGGGTTTTCCTGCCGTCGTATCCAGCACGTGCGTTGATAGTTTACCCATAGAGACAGGTCCATCGTCGGTGTGCGCCATAGACGCCATTAAATCTTCGAGTCGAAATCTGGCAATTCTGAACACCTGTTCGAGTGCGTTATGGTGCTCGGTCGAAACGGTATTGCCAAGCCGGTGCCGCCACTGTTCAAAGATACTGCGTTTGGTGTGCTCGCGCACAGCTATAATGAATGGAAAACCAAATTTGGTCTGATAATCTTTGTTGAGCTGCTCAATTTCCTCCAGTTCATACGGCGCCAGATCAACCAGGCCGGCACCTTTTTGTTCCTGGGCCGAGAGCACCGTCAAAACCCCTTCTCGGGCTTGCTTGCCTGCCAGTTGGGGATGTGCGCCCAACAACGCAAGCTGCGCGGCCGGTGACGCACTTTTCACGACGGCCATCATCGCTGAGTGTAGCTCGCCGACGTCTGCAAAGGGTCGCTGCTCCCAGACACGCCTGGGGATCCACGGAGATTGTTCAAAAATACCCTGGAGGCAATCTACGAATGGTTCGAGTGCCATCATGTTAAGGGCCTCGAGTGCCGGACTTGCCTTCATGTGTGTGCCATCCTGTGAAATATATTTAATTGCCACCCATAATGACGACGTTGTACCGGATTGCAAACCGGTGCACAAATTTGCCAGGGCGCACACAACTGGCCACCGGGTCGCCGTAACAACGCCAGGCTCTTGTGGCTGCTAAAACGCGCAGTGTCTGTGCCGTGGCTGCTCTACCCATTAACGACGCACAGGATCTGCAATCGCAGTACGCGATATAATGAGGTCGTCATACCACGTGAACGCATCAGGATGCTCCTGACTTGCATCCTTTCCTCCCAGGTAGGGCAGCAACCATACTTTCCCATATGCCGCGTTGACGTTGTTATTGGCAAGATCGTAATTTTGGCTGAGTATCTTCCGGGAGGGTTCATTTTCCCGGGCTACCCACAACTCGATCAGACTGTCATGGTGATACCTGCGGTCGTTTTTGTACCAGGTCCCAATTTTGACGTGCAGCTGAAATGTCATCCATTGCTCTGCGACAAACGGGAACGTCCGCCATACATCGATGCCTTCCGAGTCGCCATCCTTACCCCGGCAACTATGGTAAACAGACGGTGACGCGGGCCGTGTGCCCTTATTCGTCACTACCACCTCCAGTTGCGTGCACGACGACACCAGCTTGCCCGGGCGGTCGCCTTCGCCGACGATCATTTGTTTCCAGCTGTTATACGGACGGTAACGGTTGTCCAGAAAACTCGTCGAAAAGCGCTGGCGCCACTGTATAAAAAACTCATCGCCTTCGCTCAGCTGAACTGATAAATCGTCGCTAAAATTTGCGTAAAACTGACCTGCATGACCGCCGTTGCTTCGTGACGGCATAAAAAACTTCAGGCTTGATGCGCCACTCGCTGTGAAGTCATTCGCTATTTCGATGCGACCGTCCAGCCGCCGTCCCGGCCGCATGCCGTTGACAAATGTACCTACCCTGGCATCGTGGCGCCCCCACACGATTGGACCGCCGTTGCTTGCAAGTTCATCCTGTTCAAACCCGAAACAGCGGATAACACCAGGTGCTGAGCAGCGTTCTGAAAACGTGCCCTGCGGCAGCGGTTCTTCGTGGATCCCGAGTGCACATCCCTGAAATGGGACTAACAGCGTAACTGCACCGGGCCACCCAAAGAGTTTGAACAATGTGCGGCGATTGAACGAGTGTTTCACAGCAGATTCCGGCAGCTTGCACCGGTACGGATGCGTTGTCGCAACCGGTCCCACTGCAAGCGTTCAGCCCAACCGCCATTCGCTTTAGCCGGTCCTCGCACTATTTAAGACGCTTGATTTTTAATCCGCGGACCCGGTCTTCGATACTGAGTTTATGGCTACCGAACGTGCCAACTTTTATTTGTGCTTCAATCGGTGGATCAGGTATGTGCGCACTTCTGGAATCAATCTGCTTCCAGATTTGACCATTGTCAAAATAGAACAACCATCGCCCGCGCGCATTGCGCTTGGCATCCACCAACGTAAATGCATAGACACTCGCTTTTTCGCGGGTTTTTTTTATGCTGTCACGGCGCAAATAGCGACTTCCAACAGTATCTTCATCATCCGCCGACACACAATCACCGGTTGCGCCGTCGCACGACTGCCCGTCTGGCGCCTCGTCCGGTGTCGTGGTCGAAACCGGGGCGGCCGTAGCAGACGACACGGAAGCGGTACTGCCCGCCTGAACCATCTCTGAAGGAGTGATCGGGGTATAGTCCGCGGCGGACGCAGCCTGGGCCACGCCATCGAAACAGGCCAGGCGTTGCGTTGCATCAGCAAGCGCCGCGCACGTCTGCAGTTGCTCCCCAAGGTTAGCGACATTAGCCGCATGGGTGCCTGTGACAGCAGATGCCAGATACACCGCAACTAACAAGGCGCGCGCACTTCGGCCACTGAAGTGTTTTTGATGTGCCAAAACCCGATCTGACAGCACCTGCATGGAGTCAAAAACAATCATTTTATGATATTCGGCTTAATGTTATTCACTGCCTGGATTATACGGCAAATCGGCCGGCACTGGCAGTGCGTTACAGCGAGCGCACATAGCCTATCATGCGCTGTCGTTGGCGTTCGTCCGGCAGATGACCGATACCGGCACGCATGTTTTCGATCATATGTGCCACCTGGCGGGTTGCCGGAATTGCACAGGTAACGGCGGGATGTGACACGATAAACTTTAGAAAAAACTCGGCCCACGTCTTCACGCCGATCTCATCAGACCAGTCCGGCAGTGGCAGATGTGCAAAGCGTGAAAAAAGCCCACTGGTCTGAAACGGTCGATTGATAACAACAGCAAGACCCCGATCCTGGGCTAATGGAAGCAAACGCTTTTCGGCTTCCCGGTCAACTATATTGTAGGAAAATTGTACAAAGTCTAGTGCTTCGGTGCGCATGATTTTTTCAAGTTCACCGTGGCGGCGGCCGTGGGACGTTGTTACACCTATGTAACGCACAAGTTTGTTATCCCGCGCTGCGCGCAAGGTGTTCAGATGCGACTTCCAACGCAACAGGTTGTGCACATGCACCACGTCCAACGGAGCGACCCCCCATCGTTGTAATGATTGCCGTAATTGCTCAGGTCCCGTAGCCGCTAACGCAGACCAGATTTTTGTGGCAGCAAACAGACCATTTTGCTCGCCGCGCCTGGCCATCAATTCGCCGACTACCTGTTCAGCCCGCCCGTACATCGGTGAGCTGTCGATCATACCGCCACCGGCCGTAAAAAAAGCCTTGAGCACCTGCGCGCGCTGCGCAAGTACCTTGGGTTCCGGTCCCACGTCAAACGTTAGCCATGTTCCCATACCGATTACCGGAATCGTCTCGCCACTGGCAGGAATAACGCGTCGGATTAATGCTGACGATGGACCATTATCGCGATTGTCACGTTCAACACTATCGGCAACAGACGCGGTCTTAATCGTGCTATCAGGCGACTTGCCCGCGGCGGTGCGCGAAGCGGTTAGCGCCGCTAAGGTCAGAACACTATTGCGTATAAACGTACGTCGTCGCATCACCATTGAATTTCACCTGTATTCTTTATGACCGCCATGCGAGTACAAAAACCGGCGAGTTGACCCATCCGGTTTATCACCGCACTGCCATTTCTGGGACCCCGGATAAAAGATTTAGTTTGATGTTATGACAAATCACACACTTAGATTTGGATGATGCGTTGCAATAGCACAGCCTCCAGGAGCTTAAAGCATTACCATCAGCGCTGGCGGTGATCTATAC
>JABDLQ010000413.1 GCA_013002925.1 Gammaproteobacteria bacterium
ACCAACCCGATCACAATTTTTGAAAATGTCGACAACACCGCATGAAAATGGCTTGACTTGCGCACCGCAAGCCGCCAGAATTTTGCGCCTGCGGCCGGTGGCCGGGGTACACCAGGGAACCGAACACACACGGTGTATCATTAAAATAAGGTTTCGGTATTCCCCAGTAGCTCAGTTGGTAGAGCGGGTGACTGTTAATCACTAGGTCCGTGGTTCGAGTCCGCGCTGGGGAGCCACACGAAGAAGGCCCGCTTTTGGCGGGCCTTTTTTTGTTGGTTGCAGTTTTGCTAATGTCCGTGCATTCAACATGCCCGCAAGAATGCATCGCTGACCTGTGGTGTCGCAGCACCCCCGACTCCCGCAAGCCCTGCTGTCTAGCGAGCCTGGTTAATTGCGGAGAGACCATGTTTCACTACGGAGCCCAACTGCTCGCCGCGACAGGCCGGCCGTTTGAGCCCCGCGGATACATAACTGTGCAACCGCGCAACCTTTCCCAGCGTACCCGGCAAGCTACAGCAGTATCTGTGCAAAGATGCAAAGAAGTGCCAGCCACGCGACAGCGAAAGACAAAGTGCGAAGCCATGGTACCGCCAACGTATAGACGACCGTGTGCACGATGCGAGCGTAGAAATACGTCATGGCACATACAGCAGTGGCCTTGTTGCTGGCGCCAGCAAGGTGTGCAACTAATATGACTGTGGCAAACAAAACAAGATTTTCAACCGAGTTGTAATGCGCCGCCTTGAGGCGCTGGGCCCAGTCGGCCATCGCTGGTGGATCCACCGGATAGCTGACCGCGTCTTTCAGGCCGCGCACGGAGACCAGGTTCAGTATGTATGGTATCCAAATGACTGCATTCCAGGCGGCCGCCAATGTGAGATATTTTAATTCCGTCGTCATTTTCGATTCCCCCATGCTCTGTTGCAAACGCGTGTCAGTCTACCACCAACACTGTGCATCAAGTAGATTTGAAGCGCCGGAATTGATCGAGGATTTTAGAGATTCTATCAAAACCCCGGCGCACGCAATGACCTCTATATTGCTGAGACACACATCGGCGATGATATGCGTTCGGCACGACGCCGTAACGCAAAGAGGCCCACTTTGAGTGGGCCTCTTCATATCGGCTTACCGGGAACACTCCAGCAGCCCCTGCGATACTCGCGATTATTCCGGCATGCCTGCATCAAGCCAGTGTTGGAGCGTATCCTGCTCCTGGGCGGTCAAACAGCTGGGGTTGCCTGCATCTGCCACGGGATCACCGCTGCAGCCGGCACCGAACGGCATGTCACCGTTTTGCACACGCAATAGCACGCATGCCCCGGTCGACAGGCCCGCACAGGTAGGGTATGTGGCCGGCAACAGGATGCTTGCATAGTTGCCGGCAAAATTTAGCGGACTCAGTGAGCCACCCGTATGACACCCAGCGCACTTGGCCGCCAAAATCGGCTGTACATCGTTGGTGTAAGTTAACGCAGGAGGCACGGCTGCCGGACCCGGGACGCCGTAGAACATATCCCGAAGAATGGCAAAATCCAGAAACGTTACAAACCCGTCGCCGTCAAGATCCGCGTCAGGATCCGAACTCCCGAATCGGGAACCCAGATAGCCCAGATCCAGAAAATTGATCACGCCATCATTGTTAAAGTCAGGATCGCAAATATTGCCAAAGCCGTCGCCGTCAGTATCACGCTGATCTGCGTTGGCAACATCCGTGCAGTTATCTACATCATCACCAATGCCATCGTTGTCACTGTCGCGGACTTCACTGATGAACGTTGTCACAAGATTGGGATCGGCGAGAATATCGGCTTCTTTAAATGGCAAACTCACCCATTGTTTTGTCGCGTACAGCGCGGTCTGATCCGCATAGTGCGGGTTTTCAGAATCACTGGACTGACTGTATGACAGGAGTGCCTCGGCCACGACCCCATCATCATCAAAGGTCACCGCTTGCATATAACTGTTGCCATGACGAATCGGCGTGTAGCCTGCCGCTGACAAACCTGCAGTAATGATACTGAACATACCCGATCCGTCAGCACCGCCATGAATCGGGTAGGCAACACCATTTTTTGTGGAATATTGCAAATCACCCCATGCCGTATCCATTGCTATGCCAAGATCACTGAGGCGTTTGACCCCCCTTCCCAGCCACAGCAACAGCTGCGCCCGATCCGCGGGTAACGTGTCTTTAAGACCGCGCGGCGTGTTTACCGGGTCGTCGACATCAAAAGGCACTTCCCACAACGCTGAAAGCAATGGATCATCATCATTATCGGCAAAAACTGACTGCAAAAACTCCAAAAAGATGTGCGGCCCAAAACTGTCAACGTTTTGTTTCTTGTCCCAACCGTTCAGGACGTCGCAAGCGTCAGTAAGATCAACAACCATGCCATCGACATCGACAAGAGGACCATCGTCAAAACACAATTGCACGAGGTCTTCGAGAATGAGTTCCGCGGCGTAGTTGCGGCTGCCAAACAGGGCTTCTTTGAGAGTGTCGAGCGTGTAGCCTGCAGCGCCCAGACCATCCGTGCCGTTCAAACGCTCCTGAACCTGTTTAATACCCAA
>JABDLQ010000175.1 GCA_013002925.1 Gammaproteobacteria bacterium
CAGAGGCATCAATCAGCTGCCGGGCAACGGCTGCCCATGATCCAGGTAATGCTGGATGGCCGCCTGCCAGTGTTGCATGATTTCCAGGTAGCGGCTTTCCGTAAATTCATTTACAAACCTGACGCCCTTGTCTGACAGCGCCGTGTACGAGTAGCACACGCTCACGGTGCAATTGTTGGCGCCCCCAGATTCCACATCGATGGTTAGCAGGCAGACGGTGAAATCAGGGGTGAACTTGACCAGGCGTATGCGTCGCGCGACCGGGTCATGATCCGGCACCAGCCAGGTCGATTCACCATTGTTATCTCGTGACGTAAATACGCACTCGGGCTCCACCAGGCCCGAATGCGTTAACACCTTGCCGGGACTCCAGGACTCCAGCCAGTCACATTCGCGGACAGGACACATCAGCGCAAACACCGTGTCCGCATCCCCGCTAACGGGAAAGCTCTGTTGGTGCCTGGCTCTTGGCGGTGCGGAAATTTTCATCTATCCAATATTCTTGCTGGCTCGTGAGGATTCCGGGGCAAAAAGCTTCTCATCAATTGTCGTGTTCAACGGTCTGAGCGGCCTCAATCAGGCGGGCGGTATGCGCTAACAGCCGTTGATCACCGACTTGGCCATGTCCGGGAACCACTGTTAGCGCGTCTGTATAGCGTGTCGCAAGGTCATCGATTATCTTAGACCAGTTCGTGAGGTCTGCGTGGGCCAGGTTCCCCGCGCTGCTTGCTGCCAGCGCGCGCACTGCGCAACCACCGAACAAAATTCTCTGCTCGGGCAGCCATGCCACCAGGTTATCGACGGTATGACCCGGACCCGGGTAGAAAAACTCCAGACCCTGGATCTTGGCCGTGCTGCCGGGTTTTGTCAGCCCGGTCAGAATCTCATCGGGCACCGGCATTCCATACTCCAGCGCGAGCCGGCGGGTGACGGGATGCGCGTAGACAGTGACCCCCTGGGCTTCCAATACATCCGTGCCGCCAATGCGATCGCCGTGGCTGTGAGTAATGACGGCATGGGAGACGGGCAGGCCCAGTTGCGCGTCAATTGCGCCTAGCAACTGCACGGTATTAAGTTCCCCCCAGGCGGTATCAATAAGAAGCAGGCTGTCGCCGGTTCGTACGATCAAACCGTTGGAAGGAAAGCGGCTGCCACTGGGATAGGTGTAGTAAGAGGTGTGCAACCAGACGCCCTCATCCAGCGGAACAATCTCAATGTCGGTGACAGGCGTTTGGCATCCGGTTAGCAGCAAGAGCAGGCTTGCGATTGCAAATCGCATACGAAAAATACGACTACGGCTGCTCACAGTTTCAGTTCCCAGTACCCCACGTTGAGCCACTGACCAAATTTGAAGCCAACCTCTTCGAGCTCGCCAACTTTGCGAAAGCCAAGTGCTTCATGCACGGCTACGCTGGGGTCGTTTGGCAAGCAGATGCCGGCCAGCGCGCAGTGCAGGCCGCGCTCGCGCAACTGGCGGATCAGGTCTGCCAGCAGTAATTTTCCGGCGCCCCGCCGTTGTCGATCGTGGGCCACGTAAACCGCTGTCTCCACCGTATTGCGATACGCGGATCGAGGTTTCCAGCGAGTGGCATAGGCATAGCCAATCAGCTGATCATCTTTCTCCGCAACCAGCCAGATAAATTCATTGAGGCAAAGTGTTATCCGTCCGGCCATGTCCTCGACGGATACCGGCTGCTCTTCAAAGGTCGCACCGCTATGCAACACGTAGTAGTTGTAGATGTCGCAAATGGCGGCCGCGTCCTCGACCCGGGCTGGACGCAGTCGTAAAGCAGCGCTCATCGGTCCCCTCGGCGGGTTGCGTGGCTACAGGCTTCAGCCAGGTTACCCGAGCACGTCATTTGCTCGGCTCTTCAAGGCGCAGGCGGAACCCGAAAACCGGAAGTTTTTCCTGCATAAAATCGAGATCCGTGGCGCGCTCAAATCCAAGACGTTGGTACATGCCCCATGCAATCTGCATGGCCTCGGTGGTGTGCAGGACCACGTGCTTGTGATGACGTTGCCGCGCCCGTTCGATACAGGCGTGCGTCAGCGCCTTGCCGACACCCTGGCTCCGGGCGGCGGGTGACACCGCCAGTAAGCGGACGCCCGAAGCGTCTTGCTCCTGGGTCGCGCTTCCGCCTGAACCGTATTCGGCCATGTCACCGAAGTAGACGACGCCGCCGAGTAGCTCGTCCGCAGCGCTCAGCGCCACCAGCACCTCGGTGTCAGGCTTGCGGGCAAACGCACCGATATTTATGAGCATTTCATAGTAAGCGGGCTGCTCGGTCGGACTCGGGAAGCCCGGCAGGGCCGAATAAACGTTGCACATCAATTGACCCAACGCGCGCTCTTCAGCGGGCGCCAGGCCCCGGATCACGAGCGGCTGCTTGCCCCCGGTCAATGTCGATTCGCAGGAGCAGAAGGGCGGTGCCCGCTCACTGCGACTGGCCGGCCCGCCACGCCACGTAAATTGCCATCACAACGGGCACAGCAGATATCAAAGCGAACTGCAGGTTGCCCGCCATGAAAATCATGACGACGGAACAGGCAAACATGATAGCGGCAATCAGCGCGCCGGCCAGCCGGGTTTTCCGCCAGAGTATCAAGGCGCCAGCCACGAGCTGCACAACCCCGAAGATGATCATCACCCCCGGTGCCAGCCCGGCCTCCGCGAAAAATTGTGCCTCGTCGGGCACCCGCATGACTTTTGCTGCGCCTGCGGCCAGGCTTATGACGCCCACCAGCGCGAGAATGATTTTGTTTACGATGTTCATGATTTTCTCGCTTGTTGTAACTTCAATTTGCCGGAGAACCTCTATCAGACGACCTTTGCCGGCCACGCGTCGCAACCATCAGTTTTCTTTCGTAGGCAGCGCGTCGTACTGCAATATTGTATCTGCTGTGACATACCATGGCGCCTGGTTCGCCAGAAAAATGTTGTGCCGGGGCCGGATACCTGGGTCATCATCGAGGGTGCCAGCGGGCACTACGACCGAACGACCACTCTTAGTTAGCCACGGGAGGTTTGAACCACAGCGTTTGCAGAACGATACGGCAAAATGATTTGCTTCGGGATGCTCAAACCTGCCCACGTGGTTCTCACCGTTGAGCCATTCGAATTGTGCCGGATCAACAATGATGTTGGATGCATGCGCGCTGCCGGTGGTCTTTTGGCAACGTGAGCAGTGGCAATACTGAAAAACCCTTTCCGGCCCTTTGACCCGGTATTTGACCTGGCCGCACAAGCAACTACCGGTGACCTCAAACGCACTCATGCCATTCTCCTGTTTACACGCGATTCTAGGCCGGAGGGCATGCTCATCAAAGTTCAGCCCAACGACTCTTTGCCGTCGAGCACCCAGGCCCGTGCATGGTGATTAAAGCCGATATGCGGATAAAACGCATTGGCGGCCGGCGCCGACAGCAACACGATCATGCAGTCCGGACTCAGCGCCGCGCGCGTTTCTGCGATCAATTGTTTGCCAATGCCGAGACCCTGGTGGGAGGCGCTGACCGCAAGATCCGCAAGATAGGCCACGTAACCAAAATCAGTCAAAGTTCGGGAAATGCCCACCAGATCATCGCCCGCCCACGCGGTGATCGTGACGCTGGCATTGTCCATCATCTGCTGCATGATCTCAGGCCGGTCTGCGGGACGGCGCTCCGCAAGGGTGGACGCGCGATACAACGCGGTGAATTGTTCCAGCGATAGCGGTGCGTCCTTGCGATAAGCGATGTTTGTGGCGTTCATAGTTCTTTAATTCAGTTCCTTGTCGCGCTTCGATCTTGCGAGAAACCATGCCAGCCACAGCAGGGGCAACAACCAATAGGCTTTGTGTTGGCTCGCAAAGGCACCAGGCGACATGGGCTCGGCGGACCCAGCGCCGTGACCGGCGATGACGTGGACGCCAAGCGACAGGACGCCCGCGAGTACAGAAAGCACGAACAGCACCGGCACTAGTTTTTGCAGTGGGCGAAGGGCCGTGTCGAGCAGCTGCGCTTGCATGCGCGCTAACACCACGTGGAACACGCACAGTCCGCCGCTGACAAATGCAGTCACAAGGGCCCAGGAGTAAACGGTATCAGCCATGGCCAAAAAATCGTCCCGCTTGTTAGCGCATAAAAGTCAGGCCGGGTCATTGCGATCCGGTGTCTCAGCCAAACTGGGCGCATGGATGTAGACCCAGGCTACGCGGCCCGAGGCCAGCCGGACGCTAACACGAGTATAGTCGGCGCCTTTTTCGTAGTCGTCGGCCATTACCAATTCTTCTTCCGTCACCTCGAAAGCGGTCCCCGCAACCTGATGCCGGGGATTTCCAGTGTAAGTGGCGTTGGCGTGATGGGACTGACCGCTGGCAGCTATCAGAGCCTGATCCCGGATGGGCACGCGCGCTTCAGCAAAACCAGCGAGAGTGTCTGAAGAGCCCTTGAGCGGGCGACCAAAATTCGCCAGCTGCACGGCTCCCTGTTGCAAAGTGCCATAGGAAAAAATCAGCGGCATCGATGACTCC
>JABDLQ010000438.1 GCA_013002925.1 Gammaproteobacteria bacterium
GCCCAGGTGATTGCATTAGATGATCTGCAGCGCTTTGCCGAGATTGGCGTCATAGCTGCCATGCAGCCGACCCATGCAACCAGTGATATGAACATGGCAGAAGACCGCGTCGGTGCGGAGCGCATCAAGGGCGCCTATGCATGGCGACGGCTGCTGGATCTTGGTGTCGTGATTGCCGGCGGTTCCGACTTCCCGGTAGAACTGTCCAACCCGTTTCACGGTCTCTATTCGGCCGTATCCCGCAAGGATCATCAGGGAACCCCGGCGAATGGCTGGTACGCCGACCAGGCGATGACCCGCGCTGAGGCGCTGCGCGCATTTACTATTGATGCGGCGTATGCGGCGCACCAGGAGTCACGTCTTGGCAATCTGCAACCTGGATACTGGGCAGATTTTATTATGATCGACCGGGATTTTTTCAGTGTTCCTGAGGACCAGATTTACAAAATCAAGGTGCTGGAGACCTGGTTGGCTGGCCGCTGTATTTATGAGCACACAACCAATTAAAACAAGCCGCTGATGTAAAAAATCTCGCGCTACTCCACAAGGAAATTACTCTGTGAATATTGTTGATACCGTCAATTCCTGGATCATTACACTCTCGAATTTTCTGGGGCCCAATCCCTTGCTCCAGGCAAGCATCATTTTGTTTTTGTTTATCATTGTCGCCTGGGTCGTCACCACCTTGCTGAGCCGCATAGTCGGCCGCTTTACAAAAGCTTCCAAAACCGATTTTGACGACAAGCTCGTTCACATGCTGCATCGGCCGGTGTTCATGACTATTTTTCTGGTTGGCGCGACGTTGGCATTAGGCAGGCTGGAACTGTCCGAAGTTGCCGAGGCGCGCTCGGTATCTGTCCTGCAGTCGATTAGCGTTTGGGTCTGGATGGTGTTTGCACTGGGTTTTTCCCGCCTGGTTCTGACGACGCTGAACAGTTTTTCAAATCGTTTTAATTTCGTCGATAATCGGACGTTGCCGTTGCTGCAAAACGCGGCATTTCTGCTCATTAGCCTGGGCGCTGTTTACGGCTTGATGAGCGCCTGGCACATTGATGTGACAGCGCTCGTGGCGTCCGCCGGTATCCTGGGCCTGGCTCTTAGCTTTGCCGCCAAGGATACATTGGCAAATGTGTTTGCGGGCGTTTCGATTTTGGCGGACAGCCCCTACAAAGTTGGCGATTTTATCGTTTTGGGCACAGGCGAGCGCGGGCAGGTAACCCAGATCGGCGTACGCAGCACCCGTATTCTTACGCGTGACGACGTTGAAATTACCGTCCCGAATGCTGTGATTGGTAACGCGAAAATCATAAACGAGACCGGTGGTCCGCATGAGAAATACCGCATCCGGTGCAAAGTTTCCGTGTCGTATCGCAGCGATCTTGATGCCGTCTGCGCTATCTTGAAAGAAGTTGCCTTAAACCAGACAGGAGTGTGCGTGAGTCCGGCGCCCCGGGTGCGGGTGCGTACTTTTGGCGATCATGGCATCGACATCGAGTTGCTTGCGTGGGTGCCGCAGCCTGTCGAACGAGGCCGTATGACTCACGAACTGAATTTGAAAATTTTTCGTGTGTTCAATGAAAACAATATCGAGATTCCCTATCCCCAACGGGTGGTGCATATCAAGTCGATACCTGAGGCCGGGACAACCAGTTCCTGATGACAAACAAGGCGTCATTCCTGTGTATTGACGCTGGCAGTCAAAGTGTTCGCAGTAGTCTGATCGATGATGCCGGCAATGTGTTGTTTAAATCACAACAACCCTTGCCGCCGCCCGAAACGCCAAACCCCGGCTGGGCCGAATGTTCGGTCGCGGTCATCTGGGATGCCGTCCGTAAATCATGCCAGGAGACGACAGAATTCTGCCGCACACACAGGGTATTTCCTCACGCAGTCGGAGTCACCGCTCAGCGCGCTACGACCGTTAATCTCGATAGCGCTGGTCAGGCTCTGTGCGCGGCGATCTTGTGGTCGGACCGGCGGCGTACGGTCAATACCAAACCAGTCGGTGGGTTGACCGGGCTGGGGATGCGCGTCATGGGGGTCGACGACACGGTCCGAAATTTTCAGGCGGAGGCCGAGATCAACTGGTATGCAGCACATCGGCCACAGATATGGGACGCGACTCATAAATTTCTGTTTCTAAGTGGCTATCTGAATTATCGCTTGACGGGCAAATTTATAGATTCTGCAGCCAGCCAGGTCGGATATGTGCCATTTGATTATCGCCGGCACCGGTGGGCTGCCAGACACAAATGGCATTGGCGGGCCTTGCCCGGGATAAAAAGACGACAGCTACCGGACCTGGTTGCGCCCGGATCGCTCCTGGGCCCGCTCACCGAAAAAACTGCGCAGGAACTGGGTCTGAACGCCGGCATTCCAGTGGTTGCCTGTGCTACCGATAAGGCCTGCGAGGTGCTGGGCAGTGGTTGTATCGCACCATCACAGGCAAGTTTGAGCTTTGGCACGGCAGCCACGGTCAACGTACCCATCCCGGTTTATCGGGAAGTCGACCGCTTTGTACCACCCTACCCCGCTGCAGTGCCGGGACATTTTCTGTCTGAAGTGCAAATCAATCGCGGATTTTGGCTGGTCAGCTGGTTCAAAAACGAGTTTGCCCAACTCGATAAACAGTTGGCCAGACAGCAGGAGATCCCCACCGAACAGCTGCTGGATCAATTGCTGGCACAAACACCACCCGGTGCACTGGGTCTGATCGCCCAGCCGTATTGGTCCCCGGGGGTGCGCATTCCGGGTCCTGAAGCACGCGGTGCGTTACTCGGATTTAATGACGCTCACAATCGTGCACATATTTATCGGGCGCTTCTTGAGGGACTGGCGTACGCATTAAGAGAGGGTCTGGAGCGCATCGTGGCGCGCCAGCGCGCACCCGTTGCACTCATCCGGGTGGCTGGCGGCGGTTCGCAAAGTGATCAGATTTTGCAAATGACTGCGGATATATTCAACTTGCCGGTTGAGCGCAACCGAGTGTATGAGGCATCATCAACTGGCGTCGCAATATGTTGCGCCGTGGCGACCGGGACACATCATACATTCGAAGATGCTGTTGGCCGCATGACAGGAATGGGTACGCAATTTCAGCCCTCGCCGAACACCGCGAAGCGGTACCAGGAGCTCTACACGAATGTGTATTTGCGCATTTATAAACGACTCAAGCCGTTGTATAAAACACTGCTTGAACTCGACCAACCGGACAACTGAATGGCTACCATGACTAATCTGAATGATACGCCCCACTCCGCACAACGGCGCCATAGCAAACTGAACTTTCTGTCTGTTCTGATACTGTGCACCACGTCGTCATTTCTCACCGCATCGATCATCCTGATTTATCAATACAAGCAGGGAATCCCGTTTTCAATGGCAGTGAGCCTGTTGATCGCATTTGCATTTGCACTACTGGTGCCGCTGCTGATTACGATCGTCATTCGGGCGTATAGCAAAAAAACGTTGTATGGACCCTACCTGACGTTTCTAATCGCAAATTTTGTGATTTCACTGACACTGGGGTATTTGATCTTTTAGTGGTAGTCACCGGGCGTTT
>JABDLQ010000455.1 GCA_013002925.1 Gammaproteobacteria bacterium
GAGTGCGGGCCTGTTCGCCAAGGGCGGCGACAGCGGAACATTCATCAAGCAATAATGATTTGATAGATTTAGGGTTTTTAGTTGACACAATTCACCTTAACACGGTCGGTGCGATAGCGATAAACGATGAATATAATTCTCTTCACACGCCGGCGTAACGGCACTTCTTCACAATACGACCTGAGCCAGCCGCGGCTGTTTGCCGGGTTATTGACGGGCACCATGGCGGTTGCTGCTGCGGTATTTTTATCGGGGTTTTTGTACGCCGTCAACAAACACGAGGTGGATCCGAACCAACAGGTGCTGGAGCTGGAAGCAGCGCTTGCCGCGCAGGAACGTGAGCTGATTGCGACGCGGGAAGAGGCGCGTGAGAATATCGAAGCTCTTGCGGTGCGCATTGGTCAGATGCAGGCCCATGTTATTCGCGTTGATGCCCTGGGGCATCGATTAACCAAAATGGCCGATCTCGAAGACGGTGAATTCAATTTTACGGCGCCTCCGCCGCGCGGTGGTCCGGAACTTGAACTCGCCCGAAGCGAAGTGAACGCTCAGGATTTCCTCAATGGTCTTGACGACCTCGAATTGCTGATCCAGGATCGCGATAAACAACTGGGCGTACTGGAAAGCCTGCTGCTGACCAAGAATCTGGAAGAGGAAATTCATCCTGCTGGTCGACCAATCAGTTCGGGCTGGATCAGTTCCTTTTACGGTACGCGCAGAGACCCGTTCACCGGACGTCGTGCGCGTCATGAAGGAGTGGACTTTGCCGGTCGCGCCGGCACTGAAATCGTCGCCGTGGGAGCAGGAGTGGTCAGCTGGTCAGCTGACCGGTATGGCTATGGCAACATGGTTGAAATCAATCATGGCAACGGCTATCGGACTCGATACGCCCACAATCAGGCGAACCTGGTGAGCGTCGGCGATAAAATCGAAAAGGGACAGACTGTGGCTCTCATGGGGTCCACCGGGCGTGCCACGGGCCCCAACCTGCATTTCGAAGTACTGTATAATGGCCGCACTGTTGATCCGGTCAAATACATCAACTCCCAGACCCAATAAGATTTCTGCCCCCCGGGCTGCGCGTCACCTGCCGGCAGAACTGGCACGAGACACCGTGTCCGGACTGGTCCTGTTCCGGGCGCCGTGAGCCTGCCAGCGGGATTGTGCACACGCTGAGAGTGGTATTGCGGCCCAGACAATTTGCAACGAAACCGCCAGTGATGAAAAATCATGGCGCTAACCTATCAAGGATATTGGCGTGGCCAGTTTTCTAACCAAAATATTTGGTAGCCGTAATCAACGTACGCTAAAAGCGTACGGAAAACATGTGGCTGCTACCAATGCGCTCGAAGAATCATTCAGCGCGAAATCCGATGAAGAACTGCGTGCTTTGACGCTGGAGCTCAAGCAGCGCATCGCGGACGGGGCAACGCTTGAGTCTGTAATTCCACAAGCGTTTGCGGCTGTGCGCGAAGCGTCGAAGCGTACGCTCGGGATGCGTCCGTTCGATGTGCAGCTCATCGGTGGGGTAACCCTGAACAATCATCAGATTGCGGAAATGCGCACGGGTGAAGGCAAGACACTAGTCGCGACACTACCGGCATACCTCAATGCACTGACCGGCATGGGCGTTCACCTGGTTACTGTCAATGAATACCTGGCAAAACGTGACGCCGCGTGGATGGCGCCAATCTATGAATTCCTGGGAATGTCCGTCGGGGTGATTTATTCGAATCAGCCCACCGCTGAAAAACGAGCGGCTTATGAGGCCGATATTACGTACGGTACCAACAACGAATTCGGCTTTGATTATTTGCGTGACAATCTTGCTCATCGCACGGATGACAAAGTTCAGCGTGAACTTAACTTTGCCGTTGTCGATGAAGTTGACTCGATCCTGATCGATGAAGCGCGTACCCCATTGATCATTTCCGGCCCCTCTGAAGACAGCCCGGAAATGTATGGCAAGATCAATCGCATCATTCCGGCATTGAAGCCACAGCTGGAAGAAGACGGTAGCGGCGATTTTACGATCGATGAAAAAGGCAAGATGGCCATGCTCACCGAAGAGGGCCAGATAAAAGCGGAGCAATTGTTGTCGAGCGCGGGACTGTTGGCACCGGGCGAAAGCCTTTACAGTGCCGCAAATATCAGCTTGATGCATTACCTGACGGCGGGTTTGCGAGCACACGCCATCTACAAAAAAGACGTGGAGTACATTGTCAAGGATGGCGAAATAGTTATTGTAGATGAGTTTACCGGACGCACGATGCCGGGGCGTCGCTGGTCGGACGGTCTGCACCAGGCGATTGAAGCCAAAGAAGGCGTGCCGATAAAACAGGAAAGCCAGACTTACGCATCGATCACGTTTCAAAATTATTTTCGTCTGTACAACAAACTGTCCGGGATGACCGGCACGGCGGATACCGAAGCATTTGAGTTCCAGCAAATTTATGCGCTCGATGTGGTGGTGATCCCGACGCACAGGCCGATGATGCGCGATGATATGCCGGATCTTGTCTACCTTACCCAGAAAGACAAGTTTGCGGCCATCATCGAAGACATCGAGGAATGTATTAAAAAAGATCAGCCGGTACTGGTGGGTACGACGTCGATCGAAACATCCGAGTACCTGGCCAAGCTGCTGGCAAAGAAAAAAATAAAACATGAAGTACTCAATGCCAAACAGCATTCCCGCGAGGCGGAGATTGTCGCCAACGCCGGACGCCCGGGTGCGGTGACCATTGCCACCAACATGGCCGGCCGCGGTACGGATATCGTGCTGGGTGGGCGTAAGGATTTTGAAAACGAAGAGCTGGACGAAGACAAAAAAGCAGCGCTGGAAGCTGCGTGGAAAAAATTACACGAGCAAGTGCTCGAATCTGGCGGGCTGCATATTATCGGTACCGAGCGGCATGAATCACGCCGTATCGACAATCAGCTACGGGGCCGATCCGGTCGCCAGGGGGATCCAGGCTCCTCACGATTCTTTTTGTCGATGGAAGACAATCTGATGCGCATATTCGGCGATCCGGAGCGCAACAAAGCCATGCTCTCGCGTGTGGGTATGCGCGAAGGTGAAGCCATCGAAAGCAAGTTACTCACCCGGCAAATCGAAAAAGCGCAGCGCAAAGTTGAAGCGCACAACTTCGATGCGCGTAAGAATTTGCTGGAATACGATGACGTTGCCAACGAGCAACGGGTGGTTGTGTACGAGCAGCGCAACGGCATCATGAGCGAAGATGACATGTCTGAGGCAGTCATCGGCATTCGCGCCGAAGTTATTGAGGAGTTGGTGGAAGAATATCTTCCGGCTCAGGGTACCGATGCTCAGTGGCAACCCGCCGATCTTGAAAACGTGCTGCAGCAGGAATTCGGTGCTGCGTTTGAAATCGAGAAATGGCTTGCCGAGGATGCCCAGTTAAAACCGTCAGCTGTCGCGGAGCGGATCATCGCGCAACTCGACGAAAACTATGAGAAGAAAGTCGAGAAAATCGGCGCGCAGACGATGCGTGAATTTGAAAAAGCCATCATGCTGCAACAGCTGGACATGCAATGGAAAGATCACCTGGCGGGAATGGATCATTTGCGACAGGGCATACATTTGCGCGGTTACGCTCAGAAAAACCCCAAACAGGAATACAAGCGCGAGGCATTTGCGATGTTTGGCGAAATGCTGGATCGCTTTAAGCGCGATACAACCAGTATTCTTTGTCGGGTTCAGATCCAGGGTGAAGACGATGTTGACGCCGTAGAGTCGCAGCGGCGTGCCTCGACCGACAAAGTCCAGTATCAGCACGCAAGTGCCGGCGGTGTTGCCGGCGAAAGTGCACCGCCACCGCCGCCAGGCAGTCAGGAGCCGTTCGTGCGCGAAGGGCGCAAAGTGGGACGCAATGAGCCGTGCCCGTGTGGTTCCGGCAAAAAATACAAACAGTGTCATGGACGTCTGAGCTGACAGACGGGTGGGGTCTCCGGTCCACGTGGTTGCCGCAGTATTACGCAGCGCCGAAGGACATGTATTGATTCAGGAACGTCCGCCGGGCAAGGATATGTCCGGTTACTGGGAGTTTCCCGGGGGCAAAGTACAGCCCGGCGAAGCCGCATGGGACGCGCTGGCCAGGGAACTGCATGAAGAACTGGGCGTCACGGCGCGGGCCGGTCAACCCCTGATCACATTGCACCACACCTATGAAGAACGCAGCGTGCGTCTTGAGATGTGGGACGTGGAGCATTGGCGCGGAGTCGCGCATCCTCGCGAAAATCAGACCTTGAGCTGGTGCGCAGTCGCTGATCTTGATGCCGTCAGGCTGTTGCCCGCCGATGGGCCCGTCATCACCGCGCTGCGGTTGCCACACGTTCATCTTGTCACTCCGGATCTTTGCGGTTCAGCTGCGGATTTTCTGAAGACTCTGACGGCGACGGTGGCTGCACATCGGTTGAGTATGGTGACGTTGCGGCAGACCGTATGTTCCGACACGCAATACTACGGGCTCGCCCGTGCTGTGGTACAGGCATTGGCCCCCCTTGGCTGCGACGTACTGTTACATGGTAATCCCGCGGAACGTGTGACGTGGGTGGAGGAGATCGGTGCCGGCGGTTTTCACCTGTGCGCGTCTGACCCGGTCGATACAGCGTCTTTGGAACGCAACGGGCACTGGCTGGCCATGAGCTGCCACACTCTTGAGCAGTTGCATCGGGCTGCCGATGCGCACGTTGATTTTGGCCTGTTAGGCCCTCTGGTAAGCACCGTCAGTCACTCGGGTGTACAGCCGCTGGGCTGGGAGCAATTCAATGACCTGGTCAGCGAAATGAACTTTCCCGTTTATGCGCAAGGCGGTCTGCGGCCGTGTGATGGTGACAGGAGTCGGGCAGCGGGTGCCCAGGGAATTTCAGCACTGCGTGGTCTGTGGGGTACGGTACCGGAAGGATGAGGTGACAGGTTTTTGTACGGTATCGCTGCAAAGAACCCCATCCGACAAGCGTCAGTTGATGATATCCGGTCCCGGTGATGCGGCGTCTTCCGTATCAGCCTGGCCGTCCTCGGCGAGCTTACCCCCGACGATCCGGCGTTCCTCATTAAACCACTCACCGAGATCGATTAATTGACAGCGCTCGCTGCAGAACGGTCGATGTGGGTTATTGACGCTGTAGCTTGCCGTTGCATTACAGATCGGACAAGTAACCGTAGTTGCTTTGTTGCGCATGGCTTAACCGCAACAAGTTAACTGGAAACTCACATCTTCAGTTGTCTGTGCGGGACGATCATCGACATTCTGAAAATGATAAAAGCGGACCGTGAAACGATGCGCACTGCCGCTGATTTCCGGATACAATTCCGTATGCGGCGGCAATGTCACGCGAATCATCTGACAGCTCACACCCCGGCTGAGAACATGTTGATACATGCCGGCATGAGCGATTTCTTCTGTCGGCGGATTGGTTTCGCGTAACAACCACAACACCCGATCGACGCCTTCTTTGAGTGGCGTCAGCGCTTTCATCCAGGTGCTCACATCACGACTGCGGACATCAAAAGGCAAACCCAGCCAGTGTTTGTAATCCGGTAAATCAAATTCACAGGTACCACCCGGGATCACACTCCGGTGTTTGATTGCATTTAAAAAGATGCTCTCTCGTAGCGTGGACGACGCACCGATGTTGGCGGAATCCAGTGCTGTCCGGAGTTGGTCCAGATCACCGAGCAGGGCATCCAGACGCGATGTATCCACACCTGGTTGAGCAGCAAACCGACGAAAGTTTGTGCTTAACCTCTCGATTTCCTTAGTGATTTCCTGGCGGATATCGCCCCGGCCCAAAATCGCGAGGATTTCAAGCAGACTCGCCACAGTCGCGCGGCCACTCCATGGAGATGCACCTTCTGCATGATGGGCAGCCTGTTGGAACAGAAAGTTCAGTCGCAAAAATGTGCGCAATCGTTCATTCAGTGGTTGTTCATAAGTGACGCTTTCGTGTTCTGCAATAGCATCCTGAATTTCAACCGTTGAGCGCATAAATTTATTGCGTACCGCTACAAAGGGCACGTGATGTGAGTTGTTGACTGTGTAAAGTATACGGTAAAAATTGAGTCGCAACTAATTTTGCATGTCAGTGGCGTTACCGGTTGGTGGACGATTTCTCAAAAGCGTTGCGTAAATATCGTTGATGTAACTGGTATACCTGCTGCGAGAGGGCTGCAAGTGAATGATTGTTATCAATCACATCATCAGCAACGGCCAGGCGCTCTTTGCGGGAACTCTGGGTGTGCAAAATGCGCTGCGCTTCTTCCCGGGTGCCACCGTCGCGAGCGATGAGGCGCTGTAATTGCACCTCCGGGGCGCAGTCAACTACCAGCACCCGATCGAGGTGATGTTGCCACCCGGTTTCAATCAGCAGCGGGATATCGAGTATGTGGTAAGGCCCCGCCGCCGCTGCGCTGCGTTGAAGCATCGTTTCGCGGATTTTCGGGTGCAGAATGCCGGTCACCGTGTCTTTGATGGCAGGGTCCGAAAACATCATTTTTCTTAATAACTTACGGTCCAGCTGGCCGTCTGCTTTCAACAGATCTGTGCCCAGGGCGGCGATCAATTCTTCCAGCCCGGGAGAACCTGGTAATACCACCTCACGAGCGATCAGATCTGCATCGATCACCGTGATCCCGAGTTCGCAAAAGAGATTTGCTACCGTGCTCTTGCCGCTTGCGATACCGCCGGTTAATCCGATCCTGAGCGCCATAAGCGTGTGCCTGTTGTGGTCTGCATGCTTAGTCTAATCCGGAAATGCGCAGATACGCAGCCATCAACGGCTGCCCCCAAAGTAAGGCGACCCAGCCGGCAGCCGCCAGATACGGGCCAAACGGAATGGGCACTTCGCGGCCGTGCCGTTTAAACACAATAAGGGATAATCCCACCAGCGCACCGACCAGGGCCGACAATAGAATAATCAGCGGCAAAAATTTCCAGCCGAGCCAGGCGCCCAGCAGCGCCAAAAGCTTGAAATCGCCAAACCCCATGCCTTCTTTGCCCGTGGCAAGTCGAAACGCCTGGTAAACCGTCCACAGACTCATGTAGCCGAACACTGCACCCAAAATAGCTGATTTCGGATCGATGAACAGTGCCTGTCCTGTGACGGCAGGATGGAACAGGGACAGAATCATGCCCAGCCACAGAATCGGCAAAGTGATGCTGTCCGGTAATAGCTGGGTGTCAAAATCGATGCCGCTGAGTGCGATAAGCGCCCAGGTCAGAATCATCGCGCACAGTGCTTCGGTACCAAATCCAAAGCGCCAGGCGACCAGAGCGGTGGCGATACCGGTAAACAACTCTACGAGGGGGTAACGAATGGAGATTGGTGTGGCGCATGATGCGCATTTGCCCCGCAAAAACAGGAAGCTGATGACCGGAATGTTTTCAAGTGCCGTAATTTTATGCCCGCATTTGGGGCAGGCCGAACGTGGTACGACCAGGTTGTAAGACGGTGACTCGGGTATGTCCTTGCCGTTTAACTCCGCACATTGCGCATGCCAGTCACGTTCCATCATTTTGGGCAGGCGGTGGATTACGACGTTCAAAAAGCTACCGATCAGCAGGCCGACAACAGCCGCCAGGGCGATAAACAGAACCGGACTTTGCTGGAGCAATTCAACCATGATGGTGCGCTATTGCGGAAGGTCTTTGCGTTGTCAACGTGAGGTCTGTTAACCGACCACAGAACCCATTTTGAAGATGGGCAGGTACATGGCGACGACCAGGCCACCGACCAATACGCCGAGAATCGACATGATCAGGGGTTCCAGCAGGCTGCTCATACTGTCTACCAGATTATCGACTTCCTCTTCGTAAAAGTCTGCCACCTTCGCGGACATATTGTCGAGCGAACCGGACTCCTCACCAATGGCGATCATTTGGGTCACCATGTTGGGAAATAGTTCGGTATCCTGCATGGCGCGCTGCAGACGCTGGCCGGTGGCAACCTCGTCCTTGATTTCCAATGTGGCATTTTCATAAACAATGTTGCCTGTCGCGCCAGCAACGGAATCCATCGCTTCGACCAGCGGCACGCCAGCTGAAAACATGGTTGAGAGCGTGCGTGCAAAGCGGGCGATTGCTGCTTTGTTAATAATCTGCCCGACGATCGGCAATTTTAGAATCAAGCGATCCAGAAGTTCGCGAAATTTTCTTGAACGCTTTTTAACGAATATAAAACTCCAGCCAATGGCAACTGCTATTGCCACTATGATCCAGCCTTTCGTACGAACGAACAGCGAAATATCGATGACTTTCTGGGTGAATGCCGGTAGATCTGCACCAAAACCTGAAAACAGGCTTTCAAATTGAGGAATCACGTAAATCAGCAAAATGGTTGTCACAATCACCGCCACCAGCAACACCGCAATCGGGTAAAACAGTGCTTTTTTGATTTTCGCCTTGATGGCTTCAGTTTTTTCCTTGTACGTGGCGACTTTATCGAGCAGGGATTCAAGCGCGCCGGCCTGTTCACCCGCCGCGACGAGATTGACAAACAGATCGTCAAAATGCAGTGGGTGTTTGGCAAGGCTGTCTGCCAGGCTGGTACCCCCTTCAACGCTGGATTTGATGTCGAGGATAAGTCGCTGCATGGCGCGGTTTTCATGGCCATTGCCGATGATGTCGAACGACTGCACCAGTGGCACACCTGATGCCATCATGGTAGCGAGCTGGCGCGCCATGATAGCGATCTCTCCGGGTGTAATTTTACCGCTCGAAAACAGGGTAGTCTGCTTTCTGATTTTGACCGGCACCAGACCCTGGCGACGCATCTCCGAACGCACCGCAGCTTCACTCGCAGCGACGATCTTGCCTTTTACACGTTTGCCGCGCTTGTCAGTGCCTTCCCATGAATACGGGATTTGTTTACCTGCCGCTGCTTCAGCCATGTTTCGTGCCTTCTACAAAAATCAATAAAATATTTGTGCGTATCAACTAGTGTTCCAGGGTTACCCGGTTTATTTCTTCAAGACTGGTTATGCCATTTTTGACTTTCTCCAGCGCACTGCGGCGCAGATCCCAGATGTTTTCTTTCTCAGCCTGCCTGGCGATCGTTTCTGCGTTACCGCCTTCCATGATGATCCGGCCCATCTCTTCGGAGACTTCCATCACCTGATAAATACCCACCCGTCCTTTGTAGCCGTCACTGCACTGATTACACCCTACTGGTGCATTGATCGTCATGGCGCCGGAGTCAATGTCCTCCTCTGTGAAACCTTCTTTCAATAAGGCTTCCCGGGGCACCTCTTTGATTGCTTTGCAGTTGGAGCACAACCGGCGCGCCAGCCGCTGGGCTATGATCAGGCTCACCGACGTTGCGATGGCAAAAGGCTTGACACCCATGTCCACCAATCGGGTCAGCGTTTTGGGTGCATCGTTGGTATGTAAGGTTGACAGCACAAGGTGACCGGTCTGGGCTGCTTTAATGGCGATTTCGGCAGTTTCCAGGTCGCGAATCTCACCGACCATGATGACATCAGGATCCTGACGCAAGAAGGCGCGCAGCGCCGATGCAAACGTCAGGCCAACCTTGTTGTTGACGTTGACCTGATTGATGCCGGGTAAATTGATTTCCGCCGGATCTTCAGCCGTGGAGATATTACGATCCTCGGTGTTCAGTATGTTCAACCCGGTGTAAAGTGACACCGTTTTACCGCTACCGGTTGGGCCGGTAACCAAAATCATGCCGTACGGTTTGGCGAGGTTATCCATGTAAATCTTTTTCTGGAATTCCTCGTAGCCGAGTGCATCGATACCGAGTTTGGCGCTGCTGGGATCGAGAATACGCAATACGATTTTTTCGCCGAACAAGGTCGGGCAAGTGCTGACACGAAAATCGATGGCTCGATTTTTTGACAGCTTCATTTTAATGCGACCATCCTGTGGCAGCCGGCGCTCGGCAATATCAAGACGCGACATGACTTTTAGGCGTGCACACAGCTTGCCGGACAACCCTACTGGTGGTCGCGCGACTTCTCTCAGGATGCCGTCCTGCCGCGTGCGAATGCGGAAGGTTTTTTCATAAGGTTCAAAGTGCACATCCGAGGCACCTTTTTTAATTGCATCAAGCAAAACTTTATTTACAAAGCGCACCACGGGTGCATCATCGACGTCATCGCGTGTGATGCCGTCATCCTGCAATTCTTCGCCGCCGCTGACTTCCAGGTTTTCAAGGTCAAAGTCGTCATCGGCAAATGTATCAAAAGAGGAACTGTCGAGCGCTTCGATGGCCCGCCCCACCTCCTCGTCAAGCTTGTCGTCTTCAACAACGATCGCTTCGACGGACAGTCCCGTGGCAAACTTGATTTCGTCAATAGCCTGCAGATTGGTGGGGTCGGAGACCGCAATAAACAGGCGCTTGCCACGTCGCGACAGAGGCAGAACCCGGTGCTTGTTGAGTAGCTCCTCGCTGACTATGCGAACGACATCAAGGTCAACGGTAACGGCTGCGAGGTCGATAACGGGGACACCGAATTCACTGGAAGCAGCCAGCGCGATATCACGTGCACTCGCGATCTGGTTTTGTACCAGATGATTAACCAGCGACATTTTGCTTTCCTTGGCGGCCGTCTTGGCTTCGTTAGCCACCGACTCGTCAAGGATGCCGTCCTGTACCAAACGACGCGGTAAACCGCTAAGCGTGGTTTTTTTTGCCGTTACCGCCATATTGTTCTCATGTTCCCAGGGTATGTCCCAAAAGTTAAGTGACGAAAGCTCTTGATAATACCCAAAATACCCGGAGGTTTGGGTTTTATGTACCGAATCTTAACAAGATAGCCGCACGCTGCCAGAACGTGGATCACATTTACACAACAATATTGTAACTAATGGTTTTGCAGATTCGCCGGGGTTCCCGGTGTGTCATCCGGGCATTATCGGCGCAAGTCCGGGGTCGCTGTTTTTTTTGTGTACGGGAAAATCCCGCCGGGCGAAATGTAAAAAATGGTGCCGCGGTCTATTGACACGACTGGGGCAGGAAGCGTTCGGGAAACGTACCGGGTGAGCATTGCCATCTCAAACCGGAAGGGCCGTCTGCTACGCCAACCCGCGAGGCTTCCAACAGCACGGTGCCGGTCGCGGCTGCGGTGCCCAGGCCGCCTAACGTATACGTTAAGGTTATTTGTGGTGCACCCGCGGCGTAGGCCACCGTGGTGTCCGCAGCGAAAAATGCACTGCGCGAGGCGGACATCTCCACGCCGATATCTGCCGGTGATGCCGGGGGTGATCCGTCGACCTGATAATGTTCGCTGAAGCGTCGCTGATCGTCACGCGAGAGGACCAGAAATTCAGTCACTTTGGAACGCACTACGTAGTTCTGGTAGGCGGGAATTGCAATGGCTGCAATGATCCCGATAATGGCCACCACGATCATGAGCTCGATCAAGGTGAAGCCGCGTCCGTGCAGATTGTGTAAGTGCTTGTGGCCCATGAGTTTGTCCTTACTCGTCCAAATAATGTACAAGTACCCATGAGTCAGATTCCCCAATCTGGTGTTCGTAGCCAACTGTGGGCCTGATCCGCGCCCGTTTCTAACTATTATTTTGCAGTTGTGTGATGAAAAAGGCGGCCAGACCGCAAAGACTGACCGCCCGTTTCTTATACCTTGAATTTACCAGTCAGTGCTTACGGGGCAGGCGCAGCACATGAGCTTGGCAGATACTTCTTCGGCAAATCGACGCTGGCGCAGGTGAAGTTAAACACCTGAACTGTACCTGCATCCAGTGCAGCAGCGGTCGGCGGAGTGAATTTCACTTTCTTGCCTTTGACTGCGTTACCGACACCAGTCGCGTTCAT
>JABDLQ010000460.1 GCA_013002925.1 Gammaproteobacteria bacterium
GTATGGCGTTGGCCTGACCATCGTCAAGCGGCTGTGTGATCGCTTCGACTGGCCTCTCGACATCCAGAGCACCCCGGGTACTGGCACCCGGGTCACGGTGACTTTCCCACAGGCGCGGTACAAAGAAACCTGATTGTGCGATGAGCGTTACCCCGGGGTGCTATCCAGTGGATATTTGCACTCTTCCGTGTTTTTTTTCGTACCGAGGGCGATATTCACGTGCATTTCACCTTGTCGACACACCCTGTTCACCCCTGAAGTGTGATTCTGAGGCTCAACTTCAGGAAATCTATCATGTCACACATTGCACTTAACATAATTTTATTTAAGCTTGGCTGGCTCGCCTGCGTGATCAGCGCCGCAAAAGGCGTACCGGGTGCCGGTATGGTTGCGGTCGCCGCTGTTGTCGCCATACACCTATCCAGCGCTCGCAGCGCGCAGTTGAGTGCCAAGTTGTTAGTCTCCGCCGCTGCCATCGGGTTGTTTTGGGAATCAGTTCTGGCATCTGCCGGCTGGCTCGATTACGGCGCCAACCATGGTCCCGGTGTACTGGCGCCCTTCTGGATAGTCGGAATGTGGGTGCTGTTTGCCACCACCCTGAATCTCAGTTTCCGCTGGCTCAAGGGTCGATTGGCGGTAGCGGCTTTGTTCGGGGCAATTGGCGGTCCTCTGGCGTTTTTTGGCGGCGCCAAGCTCGGGGCTGTATCTTTTTCCGATCCTGTCTGGACACCAGTTGTGATTGGTGTCGGTTGGGCACTGCTGATGCCGCTGATGGTTTACCTGTCACGGTACTTTGACGGGCATCATCATCTGGCAACAGGGGCAGACCGGCAGTTGGTCGCGATCCCGGCTGAAGTGTCAGGAGAACGGTAATGTCTAGACAGCTATTTAGAAACATTCTCATGGCTGTGGGGCTCGTTGCTATCGCCGGTGCCGCTTATGCCGGACCCGCAAAAACCTGGGAGTTTGAGGTAAGACTCGATGGAAAAAACATCGGTGATCATAGCTACACGGTCAGCAGCAGCGGCGCGCAAACGAAAATAACCAGCGACGCCAGTTTTGACGTGAAGTTTTTGTTCCTCACAGCGCTCAAGTATCGACACAGCGCGACGGAGACCTGGCGGGGAGATTGTCTGACGTCGATCGACGCCAAAACCATCACTAACAACAAAAAGCAGATCGTTGCTGGCGAGAAACAGGACAGTCAGTTGAAGATCACTAGCACGGGTGGTGCCGAGACGTTTACAGATTGCGTAAAAACGTTCGCGTACTGGAATCCGGATATTCTCGATGCAGAAGCGTTGTTGAACGCTCAGACCGGCGACTACGTCGATATCGTAGTGACGCCACTGGGTGATGATGTAGTTACAGTGGGGTCAAGGGATGTGGCAGCCCACAAGTTTGCGTTACGCAGCACCGAGAATGCGGTCGGCAAACCGGTAGATATCAAATTGTGGTACAGCGCCGATTCATGGGAATGGCTGGCACTGGAGTCCACAGTTTCAGGGGACCGCTTGTTGCGCTACCAGCCGGTCAAAGTGCCCGTTGACACCCCACGGCGCTCCGCGGTTGTGGACCGGCGCATCAGTTTTTACAAGGAACAATGGTGAACACAAGTGATAACCAAACTTCTCGAAGGGCGTCGCCTGCGAGCTTGCTCCTGGCGGTGGTACTCATGACCGGCGGTCTCGTCGGGTGCGCCGGCAATCCATCCTTGCCGCCGATACAAACGGCGGAGTACGTGGACCTGGAACGGTTTATGGGCGATTGGTACGTGATCGCCAGCATTCCCACGTTCATTGAAAAACACGCATACAACGCGATCGAGACCTATGAACTGGAAGAGCCTGGCGTCATCGCGACAACATTTACGTTCAACAAAGGCGGGCCGGACGGTCCCAGAAAAACCTACCATCCGACCGGCTACGTATATGATACCGAGTCAAACGCCATATGGGGCATGCAGTTTATCTGGCCGTTTAAAGGTGACTACAAGGTCGTCTATGTTGACCCGGATTATCAGCACACGATTATCGGTCGCAGCAAACGTGACTACGTGTGGATTATGTCCCGCAGTCCGAATATTTCCGCCGCTGACTATTCTGCATTAAAAGACATCGTTGCCCGGCAAAAATACGATCCGGAAAAGTTGCGTCGGGTTCCCCACGACAAATAGTAAGCTTCCAGGGAGGACTCTGTGGGGCGGTTTGTTGCAATGGACTATTGCGCCGGAGTCAATCCCTGAGGTCCCCGGAGCGGATACCGCCAATCGGTGATTACGCCAGAGTGATGACGGTGTGCGTTAATCAGTCAGAAATTTTTGTCAATAAGCGCTGCAGCGACCGCCACGCCTGAGTCCGATAAGACTGACCAAACAAATTGCAGTGATTCAACAGATGGTAAAACTGGTAAAGCTCCCTGCGCACCGGACCATCTGCCGGGTCCGCCCGGATTTCGCGATACGCCGCATAAAACCGCGGCCCAAAACCGCCGAACAATTGCGTCATGGCAATATCACTTTCGGCGTCACCAAAGTATACGGCGGGATCAAACAACACCGGCGTACCATCGCCAAGCGCCCCCCAGTTACCACCCCACAAGTCACCGTGCAGTAGCCCCGGAACGATAGATTGGCCAGCAAAATAGTCTGGCAGCCGCTGCGCCAGGTCCCGGCCTCCAGCTACCAGTTCACGGTCAAAGGCTTTGTGCTCCAGAAAATCCAGCTGCACTTCCAAACGCCTGCTTGCAAAAAACCGACCCCAGTCGTCATCGCAGGTATTGATCTGCGGAGTCAGTCCAATCGTGTTGTCACGATGCCAGCCAAATTGTGCCTGTGTGCAGTTATGCAGTTGCGCCAACTCTCGTCCCAGCTGCACCTCACTGCCCGGTGCGGTTGCACCAATGTCGAGCCACTCCATTGCAATAAAACTCTGTGCTCCGGCAACCCCGGCGGCGAGGGGTTTTGGCACACGTATCGCGCGGGCACGCTCAAGCTCCTGAAGCCCTGCGAGTTCTGCCTGCATCATCGTGGCGTATTCGGTGGTATTTATTTTTATGAAGTACCGGGCAATGCGGCCTGTGACCCGATATGTCTGGTTCAATGATGAGCTGCCCCCTGCAACGACGGAAACAGGATCGAGCTGGTCATCCAGACGCGTGGCGATTGTCTGCAGCATTGTCTCGTCTAAACCAGCCACTGGGGGCTACACCAGCTTGCTGATTTTTGTTCTCAAAGTATCGCTGAAGCCCAGCTCGTCAAACGTCTGATTGAGTGCCTCAAGATCGGGTGACTGACGTTTCAGCCCGGATCTGGCAGCGCTGATGGGCATGTCCCTGCGGATATCAGTAAGTTGCCTGGCGAGGTACGCCTTGTCTTTGTGTTCTGCCAGCTTGGTCTTGAGAGATTTGGCGCCACGAATATTCAGCAGGTGCAAATCGTCGAGATGCGCATAGACGTCATCAATAGATGTATAAGCATCCAGCAGTACGGAGGCGGTTTTTTTGCCGATGCCAGGCACCCCCGGAATGTTATCTACAGCATCGCCGGTGAGCGCCAGAAAATCCGCGACCCGGTCCGCGCTGACTCCGAGGGTGTCTTTGACCTGGGCATAACTGATCCTCTTGTCACCCGCATAGTCCCAGTACGTATCATCTTTCTCAATGAGCTGCATCAGGTCTTTGTCGCGGCTGACGATGGTCACAGGTTCGCCGTGTTTACGCCATTTTGTGGCGAGCGTCCCGATTATATCGTCCGCTTCACAGGTGCTGTCGGCAAAACAGGGCAGCCCCATTTCGGCGGCAATGCGTCGACAATAAACAAACTGGCGCTTCAGCTCCTCCGGCGCCGGTTCCCGGTTTGCTTTGTAAGGCGGATAAATATCATTGCGAAAGGAGCTGGTAAGGCTGATGTCAAAAGCCGCGCCGATATAGACCGGTGTTTCTCGCATTAACAGTTCGTACAAAAAATTGGTAAATCCGTAAACGGCGTTGACCGGATTTCCCGCGGCATCCGTCATTGTGTCCGGAAGCGAATAATAGGCACGAAACACATAGACGCTGGAGTCAATCAGGTAGAGCATTGAATTGCCCCCGGGAGCTGTTCAGATTCATGATTATGAGTCGAATACGGCGGCTGGCGCAAACGCCTTGCAGAAACTAGTGTTTCGCCAATTGAATTTTTATCCGCTCATGCAGCGGGCTGCGCCGCGGGAAATGTGCCAGCAAATATTCCATCTGGTCAGCGAGCACGCGTCGACCTTTGAGATAAATGTACTCGGCATAGGTCGGCGCAAACGGGATGGCCATCAACTGCATACCCGCTTGCTGGGGGGTACGCCCTGCTTTGTGGTTGTTACAGCGTCGGCAGGCAGTAATGACATTTTCCCAGTGATCGGCGCCGCCCTGGCTGATCGGGGTGATGTGATCGCGTGACAGGTTATTGGCCAGAAACTGTAATCCACAGTACATACACATGAACCCGTCACGGCGAAAGAGCGTTTGGTTGTTGAGTGGCGGGCGGTAATCATAACGCGAATGTTTCATACCCGGGCCATCACCATGGGTGGCGATAATCGAGTTTACTTCGATAATGCTGCGCAAGCCGGTGATCGCACAAATGCCACCATGCAGAGTGTAGAGCAAGCTACCGCACGCATAAGCAACCTGGTTCAAATGATACAAGCGCCCGGCGTCTTTATAGGTAATCCATTCGAGCGGCATCCCGGCTACGTCGGTACGTAATACCTGTTGATTTAGCTTGTTCATCGGAGCACATGTCTGATTGTCTTACTGATTTATTCCAGAAACACCGCAAAAAAGCAACCGCCCGGACGCTTTTGGGTACTTTATTGTCAAACTGTATGTAAAAGTGGATGCAGCATTTGTACTCCGGTTATTTTCTCAGTCCTTTTTACGCTGTTGGCGCTGACGGTCACGGCGTAAAGTCTGGTCACGCCGCTGTTGTTGTGCACGCTGAATCTCTCTTTTGCGCAGCATTTCCTTGCGTTGCTCTGGAGTCATGCTCCGATACTTATTGCGCAAGCGACGTTTCTCAGCCGGTGTCAACGACTGAAAATTTTTATAGTTGCGGCGAATCCGCTGTTGTTCTTCCACCGGTAAGTCGCGAAAGTTTTCGAAACGCCGACGAATCTGGCGTTTGCGATTGTCCGGTAACTGGCGCCAGTGGCGAAACCGTTTGCGGGCCAGCTGGCGTTGCTCCGGAGTCATTTTTTCCCAGCGCTGTGCACCTCTTAGCAGTTTTTGACGACGCAACGGCACCAGCTGATCCCACTGCGCAGAAAAACGGTGCAGCAGCGTTTGCTGTGTTTCGGAAAGTTCATCCCATCGCGGGGCGTCCTGTGCCGTTGCAGGTTGCAAAATGAACAGGCTGCAAAGGCCTGCAAGAAGCAATGATTTAATTTTCTTCATCGGATTCATCTTCAGACTCATCAAATTCGGTTGTCTCATCGAGGCTCAACCACCGTGAACGATCGCTGCTTTCGGAGGGGGTCGTGCGTTCATTCAGGTGGTGCTCTTTAAGTGCGTTGCGATAGTTGGAATCGGCATCGATTGTCGTGTCGGCGTGTTGTTCTGACCATTTTTCAACCTCCAGCGGATCCAGCCACTCATCGTCAATTCCAAATTCACCCAAAAACTCAAAAAACGCCCCTTCGTCCAGGTCCTCAGGTGTCTGGGCCGCCGCAGCCATGCTGACGGCGATTAATAGGATCGGTTTCCACTTGTTGCACTTCATTTTGCTTATAGCTCTATCCGGCATCACTTTGTGCAGACAGCCACTGGTAAAATTCCAGCTCTTCAAACAATTCAAAATTTTCCTCTGCCAGCAGCAATTCAATGTCTTCCACACCTTCGGACAGCGGTGGTGCGGTCTCGGGTATCATCAGAAAAGTCGCAACCAGCGCGACCAGTGCCAGTGATGCCGCCGCGGCAAACTGCTGCCACTGCCGGTGTGGTCGGGTTGCCGCGATCGCCTTACGGCGGGCATCATCCAGCTTATGACGGACTGCGTCATCCAGGCGCTGGGCGCGCAGTAGCTGTTTAACGCTCTTTTCAAATTCCGCATTTTCATTCATGGCCAATGCTCTCCCAGCTTGTCACGCAAATTTGTCAGTGCCCGTGAATAATGCGTCTTTACGCTGCCGGCACCGATATCAAGGGTCGTGGCTGTCTGTTCCACGCTCAACTCCTCGATTGCGCGCAATAGAAATACTTCACGCTGCCGCTGTGGCAGCTCACCGACCGCCTCGTTAAGCCGCTCTATCGCCGCGTCTTTTTGCAGTGTTTTTTGCGGTCCTGCCGCAGCCCGATCAGGGGCGCTTTCTATCGGCTGCCATGCATCGTGTTCATCGGTATTTTTGCGCGGTACCATGATCACCTTGTTGCGCAGAGTCTGGCGGCGCTGCCAGTCCCGGATGCGGTTTTGCAGTATCCGGTAGAACAGCGGTGGCCATTCAGCTGAGGGTTTTGTTGCATAATTACGCGCCAGTCTTATCATTGCATCCTGAACCATATCCAACGCCACATCACGATCCCGTACCGACAGAACTGCTATCCTGAAGGCGCGTGCCTGAATCTCGCCAAGAAACTGGTCAAGTGCGTCCGCCGGATCCAGAGCCTACCCCTCACTATCGAATCACAATCGATTTTGTTTGCCACCGACTACCATACCGGTATTCTCATGCCACAGAGAGGGAAACCGCCGCCAAACGGGCCGTCACTGTGACGTCACAGAGGTATAACGGACAAACGCGGCAAAGGTTGACATAGACTGGGCATATTGAGGGTGTTGTGCACAAACGAGCCAGGCTCGATTGCCTGAGGTCATTCAGCATGAGGCTGTTCAGCTTGATGAGATCGGGTAGACCGTGGGTGTCCGCGATCCTCTTGCAATTGGATCGGCCAACAGATGGGTAACCGTGATCCTGCGTGACAG
>JABDLQ010000467.1 GCA_013002925.1 Gammaproteobacteria bacterium
CCGGGGTTGGGGCCGTCGCTGCCGGCGAGCAGTGGGAGTTCCGCTTTTTCCATTTCTCCAACCAGTGCGCTGAGTTTTTCAAAGCGACGGCAATCGAGTTCGATGTCTTCGCGAGCAGCGTCCGGCAGTTGAACAAAGCGTTGCAAAAAGACTGGCAGGTCGGACAGGAATTCCTCATCGACCGATGGCAGTGGTAAACCCGGGCAGCGTGGGTCCGCGTTTACGAGCAGGGTGGGTGTCAGCCAGGTGCCGTGTTCCCGGATGAGCTTAAAGAGTGCGTCAGCCTTTTCCGGGCTGTAGGTCGCGAGCAGTCGATCGGTCCGGTTTTTTTCGGCCGATTGTGGGTTAATGTCCTGGCTCGCCGCGCCGCTGATTTCGTCTAAAATTTCGGCCCGTATGGCGTTTTCCTCGGTAGAGGTCGATATCAGGATGTCATACAAATGCTCCAGTGAGGCCAGCCCGCTGGTGACCGCGTGGCGAGTGCCTACACGTGTCGGAATATGGCCAGCGAAGCGCACACCTTTCTCGTTGGCGCGACTGGCGAGTGCGTCGAATGCCTCTTTATCCAGCGCGCTGTAGATCTTGATAAAGTCGGCATTTTTATCCGCCAGTGTGTCGACCCAGCGCTGTGCTTCTTCCGGTGTGCGGACGCCTTTGAAGAACGGGGCGCCCTGTTCCTCCTGTGATCCCCCGTTGAGGATGAAGCCGGCCGCAAACACGCGGGGGCCGATCCGCTCGCCGGAGCGCACTTGCTCGCGCCATGCCCAGACCCCGGCCGAGCCGCCCCACATCGGTTCAATGCCGGTGCCCATCTCCCGAATTGCCGTGATGCCGTGACGCAAAAAGATTTCGGAGAATGGGCTGGGACCCCAGGCATGCACGTGCATGTCCCACAGGCCGGGGATCAGGTATTGTCCGGTGGATTCGATGACCTGGGCATCGTCGGGCACGTCGACGCGGATCGACGGTGCAATGGCCACGACCCGGCCGGCCTCGATGAGCACCGTCTGGCCAGTCAACGCGGGGCCGCCATTTCCGTCGATGACCGTCACGTCTCGAATCGCAAGGTCTGCGGTGGGTACCCGGATCATCGAGGTACACGCAGAAACGAGAAACAGCAGCAGCACGGGGAACACAGATTTCAGCATGGTTTATTCTCTGCCTGGTCATACACGCGGGCCGCCACCCACTGATGCGCAGGCCCTGTATTTGTGATAGTTAAATAAGGGTACAGACAATGGTCCCGATCGTCACGTGGGTCTGACGCCGCTTGCATTATAGTAGATAACTATGAAATCAAACCGTCTATACGCCTGGCTGACATTGGCCGGCGCACTTCCTTTTGTTGCTTGTGCGCTGTTGCCGCTCGTGGGCGTTCCGTCTGTTGCCGGTTTGGGTACACTGGATGCCATTGCGGGCTCATACGGGCTCGCGATAGTTTGTTTTGTCGCAGGCTCCCACTGGGGCATTCATCTGAGCGGTAAGAACACGGCGCCCATCAATCTGTTTGTGAGCAGCAACGTGATTTTCCTGCTGACCTGGTTTGCCTGGATCGGGCCGGTCCTTAACATTGCGATTGCGGCGCAGCTGCTTGCCATCGTGGTGCTGTGGATGATCGACTATCGCCTGCGTGCTGCTGAGGTTATCGACAATGGCTATTTTCAGATACGCAGCGCCGCGACACTGATTGTCAGCATCGCGTTGTTAATTATTTTGGTCACCTGATGTCGCGCGTTGCCGTCATCGGAGCCGGTCTGTCCGGGCTGGTCGTTGCCGGCCAGTTGCGCCACAACCATGAGGTGGTGGTGTTTGAAAAATCCCGGGGCGTTGGCGGGCGGCTGGCAACGCGCTATGCCGGCGATTATGAATTCGATCATGGTGCGCATTATTTCACCGCGCGGTCGATAGAATTTCAACAGTTTCTGGTGCCGTTGGCACACCGCGGCATTGTGGCGACCTGGCCACAAAAACTCGCTGAAATTGATCGCGGTGACGTCGTTTCTACACATGACCGGGCTGGCGACCATCGATGCTTTGTGGGCGTTCCGCGTATGAATGAAATAGGCAAGGCCCTGGCACGAAAGTGCGATGTTCGCCTCCATGCAACGGTCAATGCAATTGAAAGAAAGCGTAATCACTGGCAACTGAAGGTCAATAATGGAGATTACGACGGTGGTTTCGACTGGGTTGTGCTTGCAATCCCCGCCGCACAGGCCGCGGCGCTGGCACCGTCCGAATCGGCGCTGCAACAACGTGCTGCTGCGGTGCCAATGCGCGCCTGCTTTTCACTGATGCTGGGATTTTCCGCAGCACTGACCGTGCCCTGGCAGGCGGCGCTGGTACGCCATGCCGATATCAGCCGGATTGCAGTGAATAGCAGCAAACCTGGCCGACCGCCGGCGTTTACGCTGGTCGTGCAATCTACCGACGCATTGGCAGAAGCTCTGTCGGAAGCGGATCGTGCGCTCGTAACTGAGCGCCTGATGGCTGCCACGTCAGCGTCAATGGGCATCAATGTGCATCAGGCAGCGTGCGTGCAACTGCAGCGCTGGCGCTACGCACACCTGGAACAGCAGCTGGGTACGGGTTTTCATATTGATCCTGCTCTGCAGTTGGCCGCTTGCGGCGACTGGCTTATCGAGGGCCGGGTAGAAGCCGCGTTTGCCAGCGGTCATGAGCTGGCCGGGACTTTGCTGCAGACTTTATGAACAGCCATCCAGCGCGGCATGGCGTGGCGCGTTACGGATTAATACTGGTGTTCATCCGATCCTTCGTTAATCCGGTTCCTGCAAACCCAGTTCATGGAGTACCCCGGGTATCTGTTTTTTCAGCTTGAAAAAACCACGCGTTGCGTGGGGCCAGACCAGGGTGTCGTAGCGGCGGCGAATCTGCAGCAACTGTATGTTGTGGGAACGCAGGGAAGCATGGGCATCAGCGACCATTTCTGCGACCGGACCCACAGGCGCATAGCTTGTCACAATGGTATTCACGCCTTTTTGGGTAGCCCAATCATTCAAAACGGTGGTCCAGTCACTGGATTCGACCAGTTGTGTGTCCACGGCAAATCGCAGTGCCGCACGTGTTAGACCGTCAGCAACGGCGCCCCGCGTGAAGTCAGACGTGTGCTCGCCAACGGGCAACGGCGATCGCCGCCCATGCGCCACGAGACCGAGAACTGACACCGGTGCACCTTGCAGCAGTAATGTTTCCGGGCAGCAGTCTTCTTCGGTAATCAACAATCCATACGGCTCATCGTCACGAAGTGATTGCAGCTCGGGAATTTTCCCAGCCAAAAATTCTCGCGTTTCGGTCAGAGGTGGCGCATCGGTGGCAAGCTGCCCCACCGGATTGAACCGGTTGTTGGTGTAGTGGGCAATGTTCTGACTGGTTGCAAGATAGCGTTTACCTTTGGTATGCAATCCTCCCACCCAGCGCCAGCTCAGTGTGTTTGATGCCGGGTCACCATCAAGCAAATGCCGGTAAAAGTAATCTGCTCCCAGTTGCCAGGGTAAACCAAGCGTAAAGATCCAGATGCTGGCAAACCACATGCGCGCGTGATTATGCAGATAACCGGTGTGCTCCAACTCCCTTGTCCATGCATCAAAACAGTCGATGCCGGTTTGTCCGGCGGTTGCCGCCTGGTATTTCTCATAAAGTTCAGGGTCATCGTCGAGCGTTGTGGCCAACAGTGCGGTGGTTTCGCGATAGTCTGTCCATACTTCCGGTCGGTGCTCCAGCCAGCCTTTAAAATAAGAGCGCCAGAATACTTCCTGAACAAATTTTTCAATGGCAGAGAGTGAATGCTCAGCTAACACAGACTGAAGCACTTCCTGCTCAAGCAGCAGGCGATGACGCAAAAATGGCGAGAGCGTGGAGACGTTGGCATGGTCCTCCGGTCCACAATCATAGTTGCGTGACTCTGCATAACGAGGCAAGGAGTGTGCAACAAACGCCGCCAGTTGTTGATGCGCCGCGTCGCGGCGCGGTGTTGGCAGAGCGTTGGGGTCAGGTGTGGGCATGACGGATTGCTGTAATCAACTGGTGTCCAACCGGATCGTGACCTTGAGTCAGCAGAACGGGCAGACGTGGCGGTACAATTTTACGGTCATAAGGGTTCATGATGTGCTTAAATCCTGTTTTCAAAACCAATTAACCTGAATATTCGCACAGGCCACTTCTTACCAACCTTGTTTATTATGACGCCAAAGCCATACGGCGCACAATTCTAAAGATTTCAGTCTCTGGCTACCCCGGGTTATCGCCACGCGGTTTTTAAGGGGGCCAGAATGCTCCCGGTTCAATAGCACAGCGGCCTCAAAAACTCACTTTACTCTAATCTCAATATTCAAAGCTTATCGTCCTATTCTGATTATCCTGACCTCTTTGCGAGAAGGCTGACATTTATCCTTCAAGGCAAAAATTCTTTATGTGAAGCCGGAGTTTTAAATAATCTGCTGATGTTGATCCGGGACGTCAGGATAGATTACATGGTAACAATAATCGCAACAGGCGTATGCCTGCAATCCCTTGAGTGGCTGCACAATATCGTTTTGTGGCATGGATTGTGCAGCACTCATTGTGTGTTTCTGTCGCCGTGTATTAATTAAAGTGGATTGGTGCCTGGTACCGGAGTCGCACACACAAAGTTCAGAGACGGTAAGCAATCTTTATAAACAAAAATTTATTGGATGAATATTATGAAAAAAATAAAAAATGGACTGCTTATGGCTGTTTTGACACCGGTGATTGCCGCACTGTCATTTTCAGCTCATGCGACCTTCATTGTGGAGCAGTATGACTATACGGCTGGAAACTACAGCCTGGCAGCGTTGGAAAGCTACGCTACTGCAAACAGAGCCGATACCACCGGGAACTTTGAAACCATTGATTTCAGCGATACGAACTACAACGGAAACATAGCCGGTTTTAATCTGTGGCCGATGGATGGAGCTGAGTATTCGGGTTCCGGCGGCATCAACGACACGTTCTTTTTACGAGTGACCGGAATTATCAATCTGGATGCTGACAGCATTTTGCGGACCTGGAACGATGATGGTGCTTACCTCCGGATCGATGATAATCTGGTGATTAATGACCCGACGTTACATCCTCCTCGTAATTATTACAGTTCAGTGATAAGCGCAGGCTCACATACGCTCGAACTGTATTTTTTCGAACACTATGGTGGTGCTAATCTTGAACTGCTGGTGAGTCAGGGCGGCGCACCCTACCGCTTGCTCACAGCAGCATCAGTTCCGGAGCCAGGCACACTTGCTTTGCTCGGGCTGGGTCTGGCTGGTTTGGGATTTGGACGCAGAAGCCAGAAATCCTGATCACAAGCTGAAGTGGTGTGAGCCGGAGCGTCGCTCAGCCAGCCTGACTACTATCTTGACTAGTGTCTTAGGCTGCGAAGCCAGAAATGCCATGATCACAGTTGACAGCCAAATTAGCTGTTGATGGGAGATACAGG
>JABDLQ010000180.1 GCA_013002925.1 Gammaproteobacteria bacterium
CGGCCTGGTGTTTATGTCCCGGCTGGCGCGTCAGCTCGGGGTTGCGACACCGACCATCGATGCCATGATCCAGGTCACCTCCGTGCTGATGGCGCGGGACTACGCCAGCGAAGCCTTACGCACACCCGCAACGCTCGGCATTGAGCAATTGTCAGCCGGTGAGCTGGGCAGACTCTGACACGGAGCCTTTACGGCAACCCTAATGGTGGACTGCTATCGCCGTGCAGTGAGAATTAATGACCTCGCTATTGCAAAGTTGCGACTGCCGATGCGGGCTTTCGAATTTACCGGGCGCTTGAGCGGGTCATTCCAAGACCAAGCATTGCCGATGCAAACAGCAGCAAGCCGCCAGGTATTGGGACGTTCTGAACATTGACGCCAAGAGCCCAGCCATACGGCGTAGTATCATAGCTGTCTCGACCAAAAAGCAGGCTCGCGCGTGGATCGTCAGGATTGAAATTTATAAATCCGGTCGAGAAATCAAGATAAACGAGGTTCAGTTCAAATAAAAAGCTGCACTCGATGCAGATAAACGGATGGTTGTCGCTGAACAGACCACCAAAACTCATGGTGCCGGACTGCATGTAATCCGGGTCACCACTTGCCGTGTATACGCCCTGACCGGCGGCGATTGCAGCGGCATCCATCAGTACGGTTGTGTACGGTAATCCGGAGAAAAAGAACGCAGAACTGACATCCGGATCCAGCTGATCGAAATAGATATCAATTTCATGGCCATCAACATCCAGATCATAGTTTAATGCCACGGCAAGAAACACACTGCCGCCGAGAGCGGTGGAACCACCAAAACTATTACCCCAGTAACTTCCCGCAGAAACATCGTAATCCAGCAGAAAATGCACGTTGCTGCCATCAATATAAGAGTACGCCGCGAAACCGTCCGTTTCGAAATCGCTGTAAACCCTGCCATCGATAAAATTCATGGAAAAATCGCCGTTTAGAATTCTGCTGAAAAATGAAAACGGCAACTCGCCCGGTGTCAGTGACGCGGCCGATAGTGGCAGGGTCATCATAGCCAGCGTTGCGTGCAGTAATAATTTTTTCATTTTGCGCCTCCGCACTCTTTTCAACTACCTGCTGATCTGACTATACGGGCAGTTCGCCAGGACTGAAAGACCTGGAACTGTATCTGGTGAAAGTCCGCGACGGAGATACAACCACTTGCGCTCATGCGCGACGATGCAGATTTTGCTCCGATCGGTTCAGGGATCAGCCTTAATAGCGCATCCAGGGGAGCCGACAAATTGACCCATTCCTCAACCACAGGCTTCCAGTTGCATTTGAATTCGCCACTCAATCAACCACCATTGATCTGGTCGCCTCCACATAAAACCTGCAGCCATTTCGCAAATTGCTGTAACGCAACTGGCAAAGCCGCGAACAAGTGCGAACCGTTGCCGATTTTTGACGTAAATCACACCGTGGTACACGCACAAGGTAAGCCAGAAAGAATGAAATCGCGGTTGCGATTTGAACCTGACGGCCAGTTGGGAAACAATCGGTACTTCAGAAATATTTTGGGGTCGTCATGCTGCTCTTTATTTCCGCCGTGCTCGTCGTGCTCGTTGTATCATTTCTTTGTTCGATTTTTGAGTCGGTCCTCCTGTCGCTGACCCGACCTCAGATCGAGGTGATGATCCGCAATAAGCAGCGTGCGGGTCATCTGCTCGCCGGCTTCAAGCAAAACATGGATGTGCCCATTGCGGCCGTCCTGATTTTGAACACCTCGGCCCATACTGTCGGTGCAGCAGTCGCCGGAGCGAGCTATTCCAGCGTGTTTGATGCCAGCACGCTGTGGATATTTTCGATCTTGTTTACGCTGGCTGTATTGCTGTTTACCGAAATCATTCCAAAAACGCTGGGCGTCACTTACGCAGCGGCGCTGGCGACACCGGTAGCCCATGGCATTCAATGGTTGAGCAGCGCGCTGAAGCCGCTGGTCCTGTTGAGCGAAAAAATTTCGCGATCCTTGCGAGGAAATATTGAAGCGCCGGTGACAACCCCGGAGGAAATCCGCCTCCTCGCCATACTGGGCTCAAACGAAGGAGTGGTAGGCATCGGGACGGCCAGCATGATTGTCGGTGCAACGCAGCTCAGGCACCTGCAGGCTCATGACATCATGCTGCCAAGCGAAGATGTGCGTTTCCTGTCTGGCACAATGAGTCGCGAACAGGCGATGCAGTTGATCAAACTATCGGGCCACAGCCGTTTTCCTTTCTCGCCCACTCACGACCTCAATGACGTCACGGGGATGATTCTGGCAAAGGACCTGTTGTACTGGTTGCTGACCAACGACACACCACAGATTGATTGGGAGGCGCTTCGCCAGGATCTGTTGATCGTGCCGCCGAGCAAGTCATTGCCAAAGCTCATGCAGACGTACAAGGAAACGTATCGACATTTGGCCGTCGTCGTTGACGAATACGGAAGTGTCCGGGGGATCGTCACACTGGAAGATGTGCTCGAAGAGATCGTTGGTGATATTCGTGATGAAAGTGATTCTCTTACCGATGACTTTGTTGAGCGCGAGGATGGCTCGCTGCTGGTGCGAGCCACAGTTGATCTGCGCCGGCTCAGCGTAAAACTTGCTGTTCCCTGGGAGCCCGGGGTGATCGCCAACACAGTGGGAGGTCTCATTACCGAGCAGCTCGAACGCATCCCGACCGTGGGCGATGCAATCAGCTGGAGAGGGTACCGGCTTGAAGTCTTACGCGCGGACAGCCGGCGGGTGCGGCATGTCATCATCCGCAAAGAATAAACTGGCTGAAGAAAATACCCGCACAATGCTCCAGAGCTTTTTCCATAATCTGGAAGGACTGTCGAAAGTTTTTACAACGTGTTGATATTGCTGCCCCTGCGACTATGCTCCAGACGTTCAATTTTCTGTTTCGGCGGTAAAAATCCAATCTGGCTTGCTTATTGCATCACTTGCGGTAAAACTAATAAAAGTTTGTTACCGAGTTACCAAAATAATGAAAATCAAACACTATTTGGCCGGTGCTTGCCTGGCTCTGGGTGCCAGTGCCGCTTTTGCCGTACCGGTCGAATTAACTATTGAGTTCGATAATTTTCCGAATGAAACCGCTTTTGGTATGTGGGAGGCGGGTACAGCACCTGTTGCGACCGCCTACGTAGCCGATCCGGACCTGGCTTTTATCGGGATTGCCTTTGATGTCGACGCGAGTTCGCCGATTGGCTTTGGCGACGGTTTCTCAGTACCCGGAGATTTTGCGGGTCAGCCAGCGAACGTGCCGTTCAATTTTATCTGGGACCTGGGTGCAGGCGACTATCGCTTCATCATCCTCGATGCGGCGGGAGACGGTCTTTGTTGTGACTTTGGCATCGGCGCTTACAGTCTGAGCGTCGCCGGCACCGAAGTGGGTGCAGGCAGCGAGTTTGACGAGTTTGAACTGACAGCCTTTTCGATTGACGGTGCACCAGCCATTCCGGAACCGAACATGCTTGCACTTCTTGCTATCGGTCTGCTGGGCTTTGGCGTAGCCGGTCTGCGCAAGTAAAAGGGTACAACCAAAAAGGTAAGACCATGGGTAAATGTCTGATTCCAGCCATCCGATCGATTGGAGGCATGCTGGCACTATTGTTGGTTACCAATGCGGCACTCGCACAAGGTATACCCGATGATCGCAATATAAACATTATTGGCTCGAATCCGCCCGTAGCTGACGGCTCGCCCGACACCGCGGTGCCGGATACCGGTCTCAAGCAACAGAACGAACCTGCCTGTGGGATGAAACCCAGCAATCCGCTGCATATTATTTGTGCATTCAATGATTACCGCGGGGTTGATGATCCGGCCATCGGCGATGCGTGGGAAGGTTATGCTTACAGCATCAATGGCGGTCAAACCTGGGTCAGCGATCTGCTTCCCGGCCACCCCGGTGATACCTCCAGTGTCGGTCTTGAGTTTGCGGCTGACGCACAAGTCTCGACCGCGCCCGGCGTAGCCCTGGTCAGTTATATTGCCGCAAACCGTGGCGATGTCTCTGAAGACGGTGGGTTGTTTTTACAGCGTTTGTTTGAGGTCAATCGTGAAGCCGGCGCACCGTGGGAACCTGAGATGTTTCCGCTGCAGGTGGCGAGCGGCGGCACCAAGAAGTTTATCGATAAGCCGTTCAAGCTGCTTCACCCCGCGTCCGCTGATAGCGGCACAGTACTGCTAAATGCCACGCTGAAAGACGGCACGCCAATTACCCGTGAAGTTCCGGCTGCGTCAATTTTTCTGGCTCGAACTGAATTTTTCTCAACCGGTACCGCAACCGTCGTTACGGTCTCAAAGTCTGACGATTACGGCGCAACCTGGGCGACCAGCAGCCTCAGCACCGGAAACTCTATCAATCAAAGCGCGTCACTTGCGGCCAATGGCGACACTGTCTGTGCTGTGTGGCGACGCTTCGAAAGCACGCGTGGCGGACCCATCAGAGGAAGTAAACAAAAGCAGAACGAACCACCGCTGATTGGCAGAGCCACCTTGCAACAGCAAGATAGATTCACGACTGGCAGAGCATCAACAATACCCGATGCCATCATGGTGAACTGCAGCACCGATCGAGGTGACAACTGGGGCAAAGCGACTGAACTGGTAACCGCTCCGGATTTTTTTCCATTCGATCAAGCGACGTCAGAGAACACATTCCGGGTCAATTCATACCCCGTCATTGCTACGGATGGCACAAAATTTTATGCCTTCTGGGCCAGTCGCAAAGCAGCGATCAGCCCGTTCTTTGCGCGCATCGAGTACAGCACTTCGGTGGACGGTTCTGCATGGACTGCCCCGGTAATTCTGGAAGATGCAGTCAACGGACACCAGTTCATGCCGGCGGTGGCCTCTGCTGCGGGAACCATACAGATCGCATGGTATGACACGCGCAACAACCTTTTTCAGGATGTGTTTATACAAGATTTGCTGGATGATACGGTTGATCCGCCCGAGTCAGTAATACGCAACACCGGTGATGTGCGCACAGCGCAAATTATAAACGGCATCGCGACCGCCTCTACTCAGGTTTCCCGCTACACCCAGGGTGCAAAAGTAGATGATGGCCCCGTTGAACAGCTGGAGTTTAATTTTTTAAACGATCGCCTGTTTCAGACAGGAACCGTACCGTTTCCGGGGGACTATTTAAATGTCGCCGCACCGGCGTTTCGGGTTGAAGACGGTCAGTGGGTATCAAACACCCCTCCCACAACCCAGGGCAAACCGGTTGATTTTTTGATCAGCTGGACGGATAACCGCGATGTTCGCGGCAACGTCTGGGAAGACCTTAACGAACCCACGGTATATACACCCGCAAATGTCACCGTCGCAATGGCGGCAGCAGGATACAAGGCCAGTGCCCCGTCAGATGACACTGATGTAAATACCGAAACAGAATCCGCATTGCAGTTGGCCGATCTTGACCGGGCGTTAACAGAACCAACCGATGCGACCGGCGATGAGACATCCCCGCAGGCCGCCAATGTTGCAGACAAGGAATCTGTCGAAGCCACTGCCGATGGAGTAGCCGATCCCACCGCTGTTTATCCTGAATGTATAGCGGACGATTTGCATCGTGATCGCACCCGCAATCAAAATGTGTATTCGTCGGTTGTTCGCCCTGGCGTGTCGCTGGAAAACCCGTCTGCCTCGAAACCCAATGGGTCTATACAGCGCGCTCATGTAATCTGGATCAGCAACAACACTGAGGCGCCGGCCACCTATACCCTCACCATCGACAACCAGCCACCGGATGCGCCTGTTTTGGGACGCGCGTCTTTTTTGCAGGTACCGGTTGCGCCATTTTCATTAGATGACGGTGGATTGCTGGAAACAATCGATGTATTTATTAAAGCAAATTCGACCGTTGCGAGGACAGTCTTTGTTACTTCGCAAATTGTGAACCCGCCCATTAACGTAAGCGTCAGTGATGGCGGCGCAATGGCCCTCGGCACGATCACAATAAACCCGGATGTCCCGACACCGGACATTCAAAACCCTGATATCCTGAATCCAGGCGATCCAAATCCCGACATTCAGACTGCCGAAGTTCACAATCCTGATATTCAGAATGTGGTGATCTCAAGGGTGGCAAACCCCAATGTGCGCAATCCCGATATCCAGAATCCTGATATTCAGAATCCGGACATACAAAATGCGGACTACCAAAACCCGGATATTCAAAACCCGGATATTCAAAATCCGGACATCCAGAACTCCACGCTGGCAGCATCCGGCACTGATAACCCTGACCTTGAAAATGATACATTGACCCCGGCACAACGCGCTGCCGGCCTGACTGATGTCACGTTTGAAGCCACCAACAATGGCAACACGACCACGTCGTTCGATCTGGATGCCGTCATTACAGGAGACACTACCGGGCTTAGCACCCAACTGATCGCAACGCGCCGGCATGAAACTGAAACGTCACGCAACTGCCAGCAAGGAAAACTGGTACAAAGCCAGGTCATTTTTAATGAGATTGATCCAGATCTGAACCCGGGTGTTTCAACCCGCAATTCTGGTACAGCAGTCTATGGCGATGGCTCAGCTTATCTAGCTCCCGGAGAAACGGTTTTTGTAACGCTACGGGTGTGGGCCGATCCGGCGACGTTTGATGTGGATACCGCCTCCGTTGTCATCCGCTCGCAATCGTGCAACACCGAAGACAAGGGCCCTGGAACCATTACGTGTGATCCGCCTTTCAGTGTCGGCAGTCCAACCACCATACCGACAATAACCAGCGCGGTAATTACCGGCGACCTCAGCATCCTGAATGACGGCCACCTGGTCGCTGCTAATAATCTTGGCGATGATGCCGCAACCGTCGAGGTCAATGGTGTACAGTTTGGCAACGATCAGACCGGCCAGTCGGGGTTTCTCAATGGCGCGGGTGACTTTTCAACCGACCCGTTTTCTCCCCAACTGGACACGCTGTTGTCGAATCTCATTGCGGTTGAAGATGATGATACCGACGCGCCTTCTGGTTCATTTACCATTGACGGGTTGATCCCGGGCGTCGATTACCGATTACAGTTGTTGCTGTCAAACGATGTTAATGACACGGGTAATAATATCGAAATTTCGGTTCAGGGAGAAACCTTTATCCTCAATCACTGGCAACCGGATGCAGTGAATGTAATCGTTGAGTTTGTTGCCGCAAATTCTTCGGTTGTGATGGAATTCAATGCGGGTGACGATGCCGGTTATGATGCGGGCCGCGGTATCCTCAATGCCTATGCATTGCACGCCTTTGGTCTCGACGTGCCACCGGTCATTGTGGTACCGGATTCACCCTATCTGGTTGAAGCGTTTAATGTAGAGGGTACGATCGTCGGTTACGACGAAATATTGGTCACCGCTTCGGATGACATCGACACGGATGTTCTGATCGAATGCAGCACCGATGCAGAATCTGTCTCGGGTTTGAGCGAGATCACCGTTGCTTTTGATTTTCCCGGTGCTCTCACTGGTGCTGTTGCAACCGATGTAACCTGTTCGGCAACTGACTCAGGCGGCAACTCCGCCGAAGAGATTTTTTCACTGGTTGTCGAGGACACCATTGCGCCGGTCATTTATGTTAATGAAGACTACGACGGTGAGACCGATTTCTTGTTTTATGCAGACGATCCTGCCTATCAATTCGCGTTTGGAGACGGTGGCTGCACAAACCCCGATGGATGCACGTTCTATCAGGTGTTTTATCAGGGTGAAGATCCAGCTGATTTTGGCCAGGGCGGTCCAACATACCCTCGGCATGTGTACGTGTATGATGATGTGGACTTCGGCGTTGAGGACACCCTGGAGTGCGAGCCGCCATCAGGATCAGATGAAGCGGTCTTTCCACCTGATAACGAGCCGCACCCGGTGACCTGCACAGCCATAGATGCGAACGGCAATGAGGCTGAAGAGCAATTTAACGTAGTCCCGCTGTTTTACACACGCAAGGGCCCCTAGCTACGCACGGGGTGTTACCCGGAATGTTGTGCTAAGTCAGTCGCTGCGAGTCCGAAAGGCGTGGCAGTTCCCATGAGCAACTACAGCGGGTTTTCACCCGAGGGCATACGCGAGCATTGCAGAAATGCAAACGTTGGAACGATGACCAGAGGATGACCACAGCAAACCTGGCGTTCGGACGCGGTGCGGTAGACCACCTTCAGAACGGGCTAGTCATACTTTCCGTGGCGCCTGACAACAACTGATCCAGTCCGGCGGTATAGCGAAATGTCGGGGTATCATCTAAAAATAACGAATAGGCCTCCCCAAGACGCCCCTTGCACATCGTAAATTCAGAGACCGCTTCGGTAAAGTGTTCAGCGCTGACATAAGCCCGCCCCAGATGGTATCGAATCAACCAGACATCGGCCAACGTCACGGCTTCTTGCAACAGATCAATGGCAGCAAGGTATTGTTCATTGGAGCGTAAGATCAGGGCTTCAATCATTTTTGCATAAGCCCGCTGCTGAAGATCCAGCTTGCCGCCGAGTTCTGCAGCGATATCCGCTGCTTGCTCATTGAGACCCAAATCAATATACATTAACGCGGCAGGGACACGATTCGACGTACTCGATGACATGGCCAGCGACTCCGCTATTTGGGCGACAATCTCAGCGGTATCCTTGCCCTGTTGAACCCATGCGTATGCGCGCATCATTTTTTTTGTTGCCAGCGCTCGCTTGTTGGCAGCCGCCGCGTCTGTTTTCATCCCATCGAGCAGGACTGTCTCGGCAGCAGCTGCTGCGCCTGACCATAGCAACATATCCGCCATGCCTGTATTAGCAAGAGAAGCGCCGCGAGCGCCGGTTTCTGCCATTTTTTCATACGCTGCTTTGGCCGCGTCAGTATTGCCTTTTGCCAACGCCGCAGCTGCGTAGGGCAGGTAGGCCTTGTGATACTCCGGATTCAACTCCAATGTTTTGTCAGCCTCAGCAATTGCCGCTTCAAAGTCACTTGCATACATGGCATACAGCGAATAATTTGCATGATACATGGGCCGGGTAGGATAAATTTCCACGACTTTTTTGCCGGCCTCCAACGCCTTGTCAAACTTCAGGGCCATAAAATAAGAGAACGCCAGGTTGTTGTGACCAGCATCATCCGCCGGGTATTTTTCTACCAGCTTGGTGTAATTCTCGATGGCTTTCTGGCTATTGCGTGCGACCAGGCTGTAATACACACCTGCGGTTCTGTAACGCTCCCTTTCGGTCATACCTTCGAGCAGTTTCAGCACTCGTGGCCAGGCTTCATCGACAAGTTCCGTGCGGCCTAACTTATTTGCGCTCACGGCCAGACCAGACCAGGCACGACCGAATTGTGGATCAATGGCCACAGCCGACTGGTAAAGACCCAGCGCTTGCTCATCTTTTCCATCTCTGGCAAGGCGTTGGGCGCGAACATAATCGTGCATCGCCTCAAGGGATATAGTCGTAAAGGTTTCTTCACCGTCGGCAGACCCATCGACATTGACATCACCAAGCTCCTCACGCAAATTTCTGGCCAGTTCGCCCACAGCACCCAGAACTTCGGATTTGTCGTTTGCCCGTTCACTAAACCTGGCGAGTTCCTCACCGCTTTCGGTATCCACCGCTGCCACCGCAACCTCGTATTTGCCGCCGTCAGCATTTAGCCGACCGACCAGCACAATACCAATGCCTTCGCGCGCTGACACCAGACGGGCACCTTCCCCGTCAAGCACCGCGTTTTCAGAAATACTATTTAGAATGCGATCAGCCGTGGTGCGATCAAAGGCTGTAATAAAAGAAGATTCTTCGATTCCGATCGTGAGGGCCTGTTCCAATGCACCTTCAAAAACAGTTTCCCCGGTACTATTTTCGAAATTAGCCACCAATAGGGTGACCGGGTCAAGTTCTTCGAGTATTACCGGTTCGCGCGGTGAAAAATTTACGAACAACGAGCCGCTCAGGGCCACCAGCAGGACACCGATCACAATAAAATCCACTTTGCGGCTGGTGCTCACGTGGACTGTATCCGTGGCGTCCGCCGCCGTCTCACGGTGAATACCAGTCGCTGAGACATCAAATAGCCAGGCCAGGACTATCGCAATGGGTGCACCGATGATGGCAACCGTAATCATCGTCCTCATCACCCAGTCGGGTGTGTCGTACACCGGAAGAATGACTTCCGCAACCTGTAGCATGATCCACACGCCGCCGATATACAGACCAGTTGCCCGAAACACCTGTCGTCGACGAAGTTCTTTAATAAACTTTTTCATGCCGAGCATTCTACCTCAGGTTCACTGCATAATAATGACTATTAAACTGGGGGAAAAATTCCCGGCGCGATTGCAAAAGACGCCGATACACATAGAGAATATAAGGTCCTGCTTTGCACTGATCACCGGGACCTCGACCCGCCGTTACGTGCCGCCTGTACAGCGCTCAGGCATGCCCCCGATAAGTGCAAATCGCATTTCGGTGCAACTGGTGAGTATGTATTGTGGGATCTGGCCAGGCGATCCGGCTACGCAGCGATCACTGCCACTCAATTACATCAGGCGAGGGCACATCAGGCGGGCGCCGACAAGTTATAGAGCCGCTGCTGGGCGCGCTGGTAAAACAAGGAGTCTGCTTCGCGGATTATCTCATCGATCGAGGCGTGCTTGTCGGGGTCATAGACGACTCTGCCCACAAAAACCGGCAATACATCAGCAGCGACGTCATACTGCAAAAGTTTTGTGGCTTCGGTACACAGTTGCCGCACAGCCGACTGCTCGTCGAGCCCCTCGTTGTCCTTTAGCATCACGCAGAAATTTCCACTGCCGATATGAGCGATAATTTCTGCCGACGGAAATCGCTGCTGTAGCATTTGCGCAAATAATTGCAGACCGGACTGGTTCTGTTGACGTGCCGCCATGTTGTGCTTGTGATGGCTGATATCGAACAATAATAATCGCGGTGGGCCATTCATCCAGCCGGCACTAACCACCTTTGCGCCCAGAGAACGCAAACCGTTACGATTCGTCAAACCCGTTTCGGTATCAATGTAGCCGGTAATCTCGCCGACGATGATGTCAGCAAGGTCGGTCAACACTTCTCTTTCATCGGGGTACAGATGACGGTGCACGCGATCGATAATGCACAACGTCCCCAGTCGCTGACCATTGGGACAAATCAATGGTGCTCCGGCGTAAAAACGGATATGAGGCTTGCCGACCACCAGTGGATTATCACGAAATCTTGGATCTCGCCTGGCATTTCGAATTTCAAACAGTTCATCGCCCAAAATCGCATGACCGCAGAACGAGTGCTCGCGCGGAGTCTCGGACACATCAAGGCCATGCCGGGATTTGAACCATTGCCGATACCGGTCCACAAGCGTGATCAGCGCAATCGGAACATCAAAAACCCGGGCGCTCAGACGCGTGTAACGATCAAAGCGGGCCTCTGGCGGCGTATCCAGAAGATTGAGGCTGTGCAGAGTTGCCAGTCGGTCCGGCTCATCGACTGGTATCTGAGGTGCTTGCATAACATCCTCGTTTTAATGCACTGATTG
>JABDLQ010000062.1 GCA_013002925.1 Gammaproteobacteria bacterium
GCATTGACGAAAATATCGTACATGGATCTGACGGTGAAGATACCGCGCGTCAGGAAATCGACTATTTTTTTGCTGATGGTGTGTGCCCGCGCACGCGCTGAGTGTTAGTACGCCCCGCCATGTCAAAGATTGCTGCCAAACCTGCATTGCTCGGTTTTGATCGCGCCGGACTGACAGACCTGTTGGTCGGGCTTGGGGGCAAGCCGTTCCATGCAAAACAGGTGTTGAAGTGGTTGCATGCGCGTGGCAGTAACGATGTACGGGCCATGACCGATATCGCCACACATATCCGGGAGAAACTCGCAACAGACTATGTGATTGGTGAGCCACAAGTGCTGGAGCATTTTGAGTCGGCTGACGGTACGCGTAAATGGTTGCTAGATGCCGGGGGCGGTCAGGCCATTGAGATGGTGTTCATTCCGGAACCTGCACGGCGCACATTGTGTATCAGCAGCCAGGTCGGTTGTGCACTGGATTGCTCATTTTGCTCGACCGGCGCGCAGGGTTTTAACCGCAATCTGACCACCGCGGAAATTATCGGCCAGGTGTGGTTGGCAAACCGGGAGCTGGCGCATAGCGGTGAGCAGCGCGTTACTAATGTGGTGTTCATGGGTATGGGAGAACCACTTGCCAATTACCGACAGCTGGTGCCGGCACTGAATCTGCTGACTGACGATTTTGCCTACATGTTCTCGCGCCGGCGGGTCACCGTCAGTACTTCCGGGCTCGTGCCCCAGTTAGAGAAACTGGGCCACGATGCCAATGTTGCGTTGGCAGTCTCAATGCATGCTCCCAACGATGCCTTGCGCAATCAACTGGTACCGATTAACAACCGGCATCCCATCAGCGAGTTACTGCCTGCCTGCTGGGACTATCTGCGACGTACTTCCGGGCGGTCGGTAACGTTTGAATATACGATGATTCATGGCGTCAACGATCAAGTTGAGCACGCCCGGGAGCTGGCGCGATTGCTAAAAGGCCAGCCAGCGAAAGTAAACCTGATTCCCTACAACCCGTTTGCAGGAAACCCGATGAAACGATCCAGCGCGGCGACTATTCGAAAATTTCGTGATGTCCTGCATCATGCTGACATTCGCGCGACGATTCGCAAGACCCGTGGCGATGACATTGATGCTGCCTGTGGGCAACTGGCCGGTCAGGTCAACGATCGTACGACGGTGCGGCTAGGGCGCAAAAACTTTCACGTGGTGACCGCATGATGAGTCGCTGCAAAATTATTTTTGTGATGATTGCCGTATGTACCATCACGGCTTGCGTGACAACCAGTGATACCAGGAGGGATACGTCGTCTCCGGAAGAAGCGGCGCGGGTAAACTTTCAGCTGGGCGTGGAATATTTTCGTAAAGGCAAGCTTTCATTAGCCCATGAGAAGCTTACACGATCCGTAAGTCAGGATTCATCGCAAGCACAGCCACATGCATTTTTGGCACTGGTGTCAGAGCAATTAAATCTGATGGAAGATGCGCAGCATCACTACCGGACCGCGTTACGAATTAATGCCAGCGACCCTGCGGTGCAGAATATGTATGGCGCGTTTTTGTGCCGCGCCGGCAATTCGCGCGAGGCGGAAGACTATTTTTTGCGTGCAGCTAACAACCGTTTTTATTCCACTCCGGAAGCGGCGTTTACCAACGCCGGCAGTTGCGCTTTAAAAGTCGATGATGCGGTCAAGGCGGAAGGTTACCTGCGCAAAGCCTTGCAGCTGAATCCACAATATCCGTTGGCCCTTTGGCATATGGCGAATCTGAATTATCAGCAAAATCGTGATTTGCAAGCGCGGGCGTTTTTGAATCGCATCGGTACAGCGGAAGCATTACCACCAGAAGCCCTGTTACTGGGGTATCGCATTGCCAGTCGCTCAGGCGACGCACGCGATGCCAGTCGTTACAGTGAAGAATTAAAGCAACGCTATCCGGAGTCTCCGGAGACCACAGCGTTGCTCGAGGTGGAAAAAGATGGCCGATAGCGATGCCGTGACAGCGACGCCCGATGACGCCGGCGACCTGTCGCCTGGCGCAACGCTCCGCAAGGCGCGGGAAGCACGGGAGACCAGCATCCAGGATGTTGCCGATGAATTGCATCTGGACAGCTGGATGCTGGAAGCACTGGAACGTAATGATTTTGCCGCTCTGGGTGCACCGGTGTTCGCCAAAGGGCATTTGCGTCAGTACGCCAAAGTGCTGGGCGTGGATCAGGATGACCTGATGGTGGCGTATTACAATGTGTGCGGCCCACGCGAACAGCCGCCACTACTCGCGGACTCTACCTTGCGGGCTGAGGGCCGTGCCGAGCAAAGTTTTTCATGGCTGTGGCCCATGCTGATCGCATTAGTTGTCATCAGCGCGATCGGTGTGTCGATTTATCTGTGGATGCAACCGACGGCACAACCCGCCAGCATATCCGGTGAGGTGACCCAGTTTGATGTACCGCTTACAGAAACCGAAGCGGTCCCGACGGGCGAAGCGAAAATCGAAACACCCCCACCGGCCGTGGTCGAAGAGCCTCAGCAAGTCACAGGAGATACCGTGGAGAGCTTGCTGATACCGGCGGTGCCGGATACAGAGGAGGCGGGGTTGGCTGACTCTGCGGCCGGGAGCATTGTCAGTAACAATCTTATGATAACGATGCGCTTTCGGGGCGAGTCCTGGGTTGAAGTGTATGACGCGAAACGCCAGAAGCTGCTATACGGGCTGGTTGATGCGGCAACGGTTAAATATTTGAGTGGACCACCACCGGTGTCAGTGTTCATTGGCAGTCAGAACGATGTGAGCATTGAAGTGAATGGCGAAGCTTTCGCGGTTCCGCGTCAGGCCATTAAAGGCAAAACCGCGCGTTTTCAGATTGACGCGCCGGAATAAATCACGCCAGTGCATTTACAATCCTGGGTAAACAGCGACCGCATAGTGGTGGAGAAGTTGTGAGCAAGGCAATCACACCAATCAAGGGCATGCCGGACATAGTGCCAGAGCAAATGCCGTATTGGCATCATGCGGAAGCGATCGTTCGTCAGGTGCTGGAAGAATACGGGTATGACGAGCTGCGGACCCCGATGCTGGAAAAGACGGCATTGTTTAAGCGTTCAATTGGCGATGAGACGGACATCGTCGCAAAGGAAATGTTTACGTTTGAAAGCCGCAGCGGCATCAGCCTGAGTCTGCGTCCCGAGGCGACAGCCAGTTGTGTACGCGCCGGGATTAGCCGTGGTTTATTACACAACCAACGCCGCCGGCTCTACTACTACGGGCCGATGTTTCGCTATGAACAGCCCCAGGAAGGTCGCTATCGTCAGTTTTACCAGTTTGGTGCAGAAGCGTATGGCCTGGCCGGGCCGGATGTGGATGCCGAAATGATTCTGATGCTGGCGCGTATCTGGAGTCGTTTGCAGTTATCTGGTCTGCGCCTGAAAATAAATTGCCTGGGCAGTGACGCCACAAGAGAGCGGTTTACCGCGGCACTACAGGAACACTTCAGGCAACATGAACAGCAGCTGGATCCGGATAGTCAAAGGCGTCTTGATACAAACCCACTCAGAATCCTGGATAGCAAGGCGTCGCAAATGCAGGCATTGATAGATGCGGCGCCACAGATACAAAACTACCTTGGATCCGGGGAGCGGGCCCATTTCGATGGCATTTTACAGCGGCTGGAGACCGCCGGCATTGCCTACGATGTGGAGCCCCGTCTGGTGCGCGGACTGGATTACTACACCGGCATGGTGTTTGAGTGGCAGACCGATCAGCTGGGAGCCCAGAATGCGGTGTGTGGCGGCGGGCGATATGACCACCTCGTCAGGCAACTGGGCGGACGCGATACCCCGGCAGTCGGGTGGGCGATGGGAATGGAGCGATTGATCGCCCTGCTGGCCCTTGGCAATGATACAATCGCCACCGCCGTGCCGGGGGTCTACCTGGTCAGCGTCGGCGATCGGGCGGCACGGGCGGGTCTGGGCTTGCTCGAAAAGGTTCGCGATGCGCTGCCTGGCGTGCGCATGATAGCGCACGGCGGTGCGGGGAGTTTTAAAAGCCAGTTGCGTGCGGCAGATCGCAGCGGGGCACGTTTTGCGGTCATCATCGGTGATGATGAAGTCGATGCAAAAACGGCCGGGATAAAGTCGTTACGCGGCGGCACGCAGACAAGCGTCGCCTGGGACGACCTGGTCCCCGCACTGCAAAAGCATATTGCCGCTGAGACCTGAGGTGTTGAATTGAAGTTTTGGTGCGGCAGCGTACTGAAGTGTTTTTAATAAAATGGCCAGAACCGGCCATGCAGATGGAAGAATGTAGTGAGCGATTATACGACCGAAGAAGAAGAGCTTGAGAAACTCAAGCATTGGTGGAATGACAACAAGTGGCTGGTGATTACCGGACTGGTTGCAGGGGCCGGACTGTTGTACGGCTACAACTGGTACAAAGACATGACGCAAACCCGTGCACAGACCGCCTCAACAGCCTACGCTGAATTGTTAAGTGCCGTAGAGGCAGGTAACCGCGACGAGGCGATTAACCTTGCGACTTTGCTAAAAGACGAATTCAGCGCAACACCTTATGATGAACAGGCTGGCCTGGCACTGGCTAAATTACATATAGACGCCGGTGACACGGACGCGGCAGTGGCGGCACTGCGGGAAACGCTTGACAGCGCCAGCGAGGAGCTGGCACATGTCGCGCGCCTGCGCCTGGCACGGGTGCAACTGGCCAGTGGCGACGTGGATAGCGCCTGGCAAACTCTGCAGGTCAATGATGTGAGTGAATTTGCAATGCTCTACGATGAGTTGCGCGGAGACATACTGGTTGCGAGGGGCGATACGCAAGGAGCCATTGAACAATACCGTAAAGCACTGTCACACCCTGTAGCTATTGGCGACGCAGAGTATATCGAGATCAAATTGCAAAATCTGGGCGTTCTTGCCGACTAAACGGATAATTGATTTATGCACTCCCAAACCTCTTTCAAGCCTGTCCAGAAATTGCTCAAGATGCGTTGTGCCGGTGCTACTTTGCTGATACTTCTGCTGTCCGCTTGCGCCGGCAGTGATGATGAAATAAAACCCGCGGAGTTGGTCGACTTTGAACCAGGCATTACGGTGAAACGCCTGTGGTCGACAAATCTGGGTAAGGGCGGGGAAGGCCTGTTGCTGGGGCTGGCGCCAGCCAGCAGTGGCAGCAAAGTGTACGCCGCCTCCAGTGACGGCAAGGTCGCCGCATTTGACACCGTAAGTGGTGCACTGCATTGGCGCACGGAACTTGGTAAGCAGCGCGGTGTTGCGGCTGGTCCGGGCGTGGGTGCAGAGCTGGTAGTGGTGGGAACGACGGACGGTGAAATTATTGCGCTTGCCAAAGACACCGGGGAAGTGCGCTGGACCAGCGAAGTGAATAGCTCGGTGTTGGCGGCACCGGCTGTGTCCACCGATGGAATTGCCGTGCGCACGGTCGATGGGCAACTCAAGCTGCTGGATATCAACAACGGTACGGAGCAATGGAACGTTGATCGACGGATTCAGGGGCTGACATTGCGTGGTTCGTCATCACCTGTATTTGCAGCCAACGCGGTAGTCAGTGGCTTTGATAACGGGAAAGTCGCCGCCTTCAATGTGGCAACCGGACAGGTCCTTTGGGAGCAGTCGATTACGGAAAGACGTGGCCGCAATGAGCTGGAACGCCTTGCTGATGTAGACGGCAACCTGGTGATAGATGGTGAGGACCTGTATCTGGTCGGTTTTCAGGGGCGTGCTGTGCTGATGTCTTTGCGCACCGGTCAACCCATCTGGGAACAGGACATGTCGAGTCACAATGCGGTCGCCGTGGACTGGCAGCATGTCTACATTTCTACTGCAGACGACGAGTTGCTGGCGCTTGATCGCCGCAATGGCTTACCCGTGTGGAAGTCCACGGACTTTGCTCATCGCCAGTTAACCGGTCCCGTCGTTGTCGGGAGCTCAGTCGTAGTTGGCGATTTTGAGGGGTATTTACACTGGCTGTCTGTGATCGATGGCCAGCCGCAAGCGCGGACAAGGGCCGGCTCTGCAGCCATCCGGGCGCCGCTGCTGGCGGTTGGTGACATCGTCTATGTCCAGAATGACAAGGGCGAACTGCATGCGTTCAGCAAGCCCACAGTTGTACCCTGACCTGATTTTGCGTGGCGATGTTCTGAACCGTCATGGCTGATTCCTCCATGCTGCCGGTTGTCGCGCTCGTTGGCCGTCCCAACGTGGGCAAATCGACGCTGTTCAATGTGCTCACCCGAACGCGTGACGCGCTGGTTGCGGATCGGCCGGGACTCACGCGGGATCGCCAATACGGATTTGGCAAAGTCGGGCCGTTGCCTTTCATCGTAATTGACACCGGTGGCTTGTCCGGTGATATCGATGGTCTCGATGGGTTGATGGCCCGGCAAACCCAGCAGGCGGTGAAAGAGGCCGATGCTATCGTTTTTCTGGTCGACGCCCGGGAGGGGCTGACCGCCGCTGACGAACAGGTAGCGACCATGTTGCGCCGGCTGGACAAGCCCGCTCACCTGGTTGTAAACAAGTCCGAAGGACTCGATGGTGACATTGTAAACGCCGAATTTTATGCACTGGGCATGGGCGTGCCGATGTCCATCGCTGCGGCGCACGGGCACAATGTGCGCGAACTTATGGATGAAGTGCTCCATGACTATCCGGTACCCGAAAATGCCGGCGATGTGGATGACAAGAGCATCAGGGTCGCCATTGTAGGGCGCCCGAACGTCGGGAAATCAACGCTGGTTAACAGATTGGTCGGCGAGGAACGGGTCCTTGCCTATGATCAGCCAGGCACCACCCGTGACAGCGTTTTTGTGCCGTTTTCCAGGGACGGTGTTCATTACACACTAATCGATACGGCCGGTGTGCGCCGCAGGGCAAAAGTCAGCGAAGACATTGAGAAATTCAGCATCGTCAAAACGCTTCAGGCGATTGATAAAGCTGATGTCGTGGTGTGCATGCTCGATGCGCGCGAAAGTGTCACCGACCAGGATGTTCGCTTGCTCGGGTT
>JABDLQ010000078.1 GCA_013002925.1 Gammaproteobacteria bacterium
CCGTAAGGCCATGCGTAAACCAGGTTCCATTCCCGGTACGGTGGGGGAATTCGTACCAGCGAGACGATCCCATTCAGATGCCGCAAGCCCCAGATCGATTTATCGGCGGGATTGACCACTATGTCGCCAATGCGTCCATCTTTTATAAGTTGTTGGGCTTTACCGGTGTCCACATTGACAGCCATCAGATCGCGATGGGCCAGGTTATCTGCCGTGTAGTACAGTGTGCGCGCATCAGGATCCCATGCCGTGGACGTTACCCGGTATTTCATCGGACCCTTGATATCGGCAAGATGCCTGACCGTGTCATCCTCGAGCGATAACACACCCGTATGTGCAACGACGCCGGGATAGCGAAAGGCACCGATCATCGTGTTGTTCGTGGCATCGAAATAAGATCTCGATATGGAACCCAGCTCACGCCTGGTGATCGCTGTCGCCGGCGTCAACGGGTGCTCCCGGACGCGGGCAAGATTAGCGTTTTGCCACTGCTTCTCCCACTCGATCCAGTCCCGCCAGGCGGCGTCGAGTGTTACACCAAAGATCTGCAGGAAACGCGTGGAATAGTAACGCTCGACGCTTTTGTCACGCCCCAGCCAGTCGAGCACTTTATCAGGCGTATAGGTCAGCGCTACGTAGCTGATAAACCGGGTGCCATACAGATAGGCATTGGTGCCTGTCTGGAAATCTATCGCCACACCTTCGGACACGATGCCAAGCGCACTGTAAAAATGCGCATCGTCACGCACCATTGCCCTGAACACCATTTCATCATAGGCACCCTGGGCCCGGCCGACACCACCTGCCATCCAGGTTTCCATGAACACCGCCGCTCCTTCAAAATACCAGCGGGGTGCCGATAGCCTCGGGACCGTCAGGTAGTTATACAGAATCGACTCCGGATGTTCGTCGGTCTGACGCGGCTTGCCGCCAAACACCCGCCGCCAGAACAAATCACGCTGATTCGCCACATCGATGTGGCCAACGTGTGCAAGTTCGTGATTCATGAGCATGAAGATCGCTTCGCTGCCCGGCAGTGTCTCGAGCGTACGACTGGAAGGCGCAATATAGACAACCACTCCATTGTAGGGTGCGCCCACCGCGCCCGCATTGCCATAATCGGTCAGGTCGGTCAGTACTATCGTGGTTTCTTCAGACGGCGTCCAGCCCAGCGTTTTTTTGTGAAACTGCAGTGAGTTTTGATAGTTGCGCGCGATATGCGGAACGAGATGATCCTGGAAAGGGCTCTGATAAATCAGCCTGAGATCAGCGGTTTCGACAACGTCAAGATGAAGCTGGGCCTGGCAAGGCCAGACCCAGCACAGCAAAAGTAATGAGACACCCGGTACGTATCTGATCGTTTTTTTCCTTGCCGATAGAAACAGGATCCCCTGCTTCCGTGCAGGGGCCCGTTACTATTTTCAGTTCGCGGCGTTGCGTGCCGCATTTGCCAAGCTACTACGAAACGTGTCATTGGACAACGCATTCCGGAAAGTTTCGTTGGCTAGCGCATTGCGCAGGCTCTCGTTGTTCAGCACGGAAGCCAGGCTATCGTTGCGCAAAACGCTACTCAGGCTGTCATTCGCCAGCACCCGGCTCAAACTGTCATTGGCCAGAACTGCCCGCATGCTGTCATTGGCAAGCACGGCATTCAGACTGTCATTAGCCAACACCGACTTCATACTGTCGTTGGCCAGCACACTACGCAAACTATCGTTCGCCAATACTGCTCTCATACTGTCATTGGCAAGTACTGAACTCAGGCTTTCATTCGCCAGCGTATTGCGCATGGCTTCACTGTTCAGTGCACTGCGAAAGGATTCATTGCGCAAGGCCATGGCGAAACTTTCATTGGCCATCAAAGATGACAGTGCTTCGCTCCTGAAGGCATTATTCAGCACCTCATCATTTTTGAGCGCGGTGGCAAATGCAGCATCGTTCGCAAGCGCATTGCGAAGAGCACTTCCGGCCAGGGCTTCATTGTTCATCGTGCTTGCCAGGGCATTTCTGAATTCGCCGTTGGCCAGCACGCTGCTTAGCGACTGACGCAGGGTTTCATTTGACAGCGCATTACGCAAACTCTCATTGGCCAGAGCCAGACGCAGGTCGCCATTGGACAACACACTGCGTAACGAATCATTGGCCAGCGCATTGCGTAAATCACCGTTGGCAAGCGCCAGGCGCAAATCGCCATTGGCCATCACCCGACGCATTGAGTCACTGGCTAAGGCGTTGCGTAAAGTGTCGTTTGCCAGCACCGCGCGCATCGAGTCATTAGCCAGTGCATTGCGCAGACTGTCGTTAGCCAGCACAGCCTGGAACGACTCATTTTGCAATGCGTTGGCAAACTGTTTGTCACTGACTATTTTCTGATAAATATCAGTCTGCATCAGTTCGACAACTGCCGCATCACCAAGCTGCACGTCGTCTGCCGACACTTGTTCGCCGCGGTAACGTTCAGCAGGTGCAATTGTGCCTGTCGTTTGTTCCGGAGCGACCGGTGACTTAATGCCAAAATAGGCAATGATGGCAATGACTGCCGCGAATGCTCCGATGATCAGTGGCATTTTTGATTTGACTTGCTCGTTGTTACTCATTGAACTGCTCCCGTTGTAAATCGATTTTTAAACACACCTGAACGTCAGCGTACCGCCAGTGTGCCTTGTTGAATAAGCGCTCCATCGCGTGAATAGCGCAGCCTGACGACTCCCGGATCGCCGGGCTCATCGTTAGTTGCCCGATCCAGCAGCATAGTAAAATGCTGTTGGCCGTTGCTGCGCAACCGAATCACGTTTGCGTCTATTTGAATGGACTCAAACTGACTTGCGAATTGTGCCATTGCATTAAAACGCAACGACGTGGCGCTGAAATCAACACTGATGTCCGTGTCTCTCGCGCTGTCTACTGTGATCTCGAGAACCAGTTTGCCATGGCGCTCCTCAAGACGGGCCTCGCTCTGCACACCGGCTTCGTTAACTTTGAAAGCCTCTGCTGCAACCATACGATTGGTGTCAGGCGCCATGGTGCCGAGCATCTGGCCAAAGTCCTGTTCATCACTATCCAGCTTACGCGACTCGTAATATCCCACAGCCAGTAAAATACCCGCCGCAGTTGCCAGGCCGTAACTCATGACATTGGACAGGCGGCCCATGCCGGTTTTCCGAATCGGTGTGACGCTTGCACCGCGCGGAAAAAGGTCTCCAAACCGCTGGTCAAAATTCATTTTGTATTCCTGCGCGGGCACGTCCTGAAGCAAGCCGTCGAGTTGCTCCAGACCCTGGTAATACTCCTGCACTTCTGTTGAGCTTGCCAGAATCTCACGCAATTCGGCGCGCTCTGAGGCAGATAAAACGCCATCAATATCACCATTGATCAGCGCCACTACATGCTCATCAATCACAGGTTTGATTCCTTGTTGTCCACGAGACTCGTCTTGAGAAGTTGCCGCGCGGTGTACAGCCGCGACTTCACGGTTTTTTCCGGGATGCTGAGTGTTACTGCCATTTGCTCATAATTGCAGCCGGTAAAATATCGCAACACGATGACGCTGCGATAGTCTTCGCTAAGTTCCATTAACGCAGACTGAACTCGCTGGCTTACCTGTGTTGCCTGCAGCCTGGCAGCCGGACCCGGCCCCCCGGCGGCAAGCGCCGGGCTGAGCTGCTCGGTCTGTGGCCGGCGCTTTAACTGATCAATGGACTCGTTCATAGCAATGCGATATATCCAGCTAAACAATCGATACGATGAATTAAACTGCCCGAGTTTTCTGAAGACATTCATAAAGGTTGTCTGGGTGACATCTGCAGCATCGTCCGGGTTGCCCAACATCCGGTAAGCCGCGTTGTAAACGGGCCGCTCAAATTCCTTTACCAGTACTTCCATTGCCCGTCGGTCTCCCCGCTTGATGTCCGCAATCAACAGATTTTCCTGTTGCTTATCCAGCATTACCGTCGAACCCGCAAAAAGTTGGTAAAAATTTCAAAAAAATTCATTGCCAGACCCTGACTAACTATCCGCCAGCTCAATCTCAAACAGCCGATCGAACCCGGAATAGCTGAATATGTCATTGATATGCTTGCTAACATTGATCAACCTGAGACTCTGTCCGCCGCTCATAATGCGTTTGTGCGTACGCAGCAAAACCCCCAGCCCGGCACTGGATATATACTCCAGCGCGGCCATATCTATCGTGCACTGGTCCGGAACCTGATCCAGAAACTCCTGCGCCCGGGGCGCTTGCGCAGCGTCCAGACGCCCTTCGACTGCAACCACGCCTTCATCATTGATCGCTATATTGAACATCGTTATTTTCCATTCACAACAAATGTAATCTTGCTTGTTTTATCCTGGTATTCATAATGTATCGAATCCACCATCTTGACGACCAGATACAATCCGAGCCCACCGGGAGTACGCTCGTCAAGTGGCGCATTGATATCCACCGCAGGTGCATCGCGCGGATCAAACCGATGGACCCCGAAATCCGTGAGACTTACCTGAATGCCTTTTCCATGCGGCGTCATTTCCAGCAATATGTCGGCATCGGTTTCGGTGTCATACGTCACCATGTTCACGAACAGTTCCTCGATGCACAGGTCAACGGTATGACGTACGTCAGCATTAATCTTGTGCTCTTTGAAAAACACATCAGTGAGCGCCACAATTTCCTTGAGCTCATCAAAACTGCGGGATAGTTTTCGATTCATGAAACTTCTCCAATACCTGTTACGGGCCGTTTGATCAATCAGTCAGATTGAGCCGCCGGATAAGAGTCCTCATTTCCCCCCACATTATCACTTCGATACTTTACCGGAATCGTCACGCCAGGCTCTCGCCTCAATTGGCGCGACGATTTCCAATACCAGTCGCATACCCCGGCTGTCCGATACCTTTTCCCGAACCCGATACGATGCCGTTAATTTCGTGCTCTCTCACTCCGGCGATCCCGACTCTTCCGGCAATCTTCTGACCAGAACCAGCGTGATGTCATCGGCCTGGGGGGCTTCCCCACCAAACTCGATCGCCGCATCCACTAATTGCTGACACAGCTGTGCCATCGGCAAATGCTGACCACGATCTATGACACGGGCAACGCGTTCTTCGCCGAATTCCTGCCCATCCAGTGTCGCATACTCGTAAACACCGTCCGATATCAAGCCCAGAATATCACCCGGCTCAAGGATTAGTTGCTGGGCCCGGTCATCACCTTCAAGCTCCATGATTCCGACCGGGAAATTGGTTGGTTTAAACCACTCGCAGTTACCGGTTGCCGCCTGGTAATGCAAAATCGGTCCCTGCCCACCCGAATGAAACTCCACCATGTGCGTTTGGGGGTCGAGAAACCCCATGAAAGCGGTGATAAAACGATCATCGGGTAAGTCTTCGTTCAATTGATTATTCACATGCATGTACGCACGATCGAGATCAGCTCCCAGGCGAAACGCGACACGCAACATGGCCTGCATCTGGGTCGCTGACAACGCCGGTCCAAAGCCATGGCCTGTCGCATCCCCCAACAGCATAAATAACTTGTCATCCAGCATGACCAGATCAAACAGATCGCCGCCAGTATGATCGGTCGGAAGAAAATGTCCATGCAAATCGTAGCCGGCCACCCTTGGCATGGAACGTGGCAATGTACTCATTTGAATTTCACGGGCTACCGCAACTTCCTTGTGAAGCACTGCATTGGCCAACAGTTCGTCGGTCATGTAAGAATGCTGTATGGCAATTGCTGCCTGCGCCGCCAGCGCCGGCCCGATCCACTCGTCATGCTGGTCAAACTGGCCTACCTCTTCGCCCAGCCATTGCATTACACCAAGCACGTTTTGCTCCTGGCCCATGATCGGAATATTCAGCAATGACCGCGTTGTAACGCCGGGCACCTCAACTGGCCGGGACTGGTACACAGCGTCGGCGCGGCAGTCGTGCAGATTGGAGATCTCAAGGGTCTGTGCGCAGCGGCCCGCCCAGGCTTCCCCCATCCTGATACGCGGCGGTGGATCGGTGGATGGAATCACCTGGACTAACTCCTGCGATGTGCGCTCCATCAACCACAGGACGCCTGCCTCGGCCACGATGGCAACTTTGCCGACCTCGATAATTTCCTTGAGCAATTCCGGCATCGCCTCCGGGGCTGCCAACCGATGCATGACCTCAAGAATCTGTACCAGTGATTCCCGGGATATTTCGTTCTGGCCTCTGGAAAGCAAAATTGTTGTCCTGTCATGGGTGCGTTGATGTTCCCGGCTGACACCGAAAACGCTTTACGATGCTGCTTTTTATAGGGATTCAGCATACAGCGTACAGGAAAACCCCGCCATATCTGTAGATGCGCTGCAACAACCGCAACACGATGACCAGCGCGGTGACGGGTATCATGACAGTTCAACGACGCCAACAAAACGTCAGTGGGTAGAATTTCATCGCAGAGTACTGCAAATTCCGCTCTGCAAACGACGAATACCCGCGAACTGTGTCCGGCAGATCAATTGCACTTTGAATGCTCCCGCAGACTTCCCTGTTTGCCGTTCTGACTTTGTTCGCAGCTACTGGTTTATCCCGAACCTTTTCAAAGCCTCCGTGGCAATTGGCTCTCCCCATTCCTGAACAAAATGTCCGGCTTCGGCAACCTCGAGTGGTTCCGGACAATTTTTTATCAGCGCTCGCAGAAAATGCATTGGCCCGGGACCCAACACCGGGTCTTGCATTCCGATTGCCATAAAACTGTCACCGCTCCACTGCTCGCTCCAGAACCGGCGCGCCTTTAGAGAAGTCTCTACCCCCTCACGTGCCAGGGGTGTCAGTTCTGTCTCTTCGCTTTCTGTCAACATCACCAACTCCGGGAAACGGCGCACCCCTGCTTTGTACCGCTTGTCCGGATAAGGCGCGGCATAAGCAGCTGCTTCCGCATCGCTAAGAATCGGTGTTGCCCGCTGCATCAGGCGCGCCACGTCAAGATCCGGGTTGGCGCGATTAAAAGCGCGCCACTGTGCAAAACCCTGGCCGGCGTTTTCACCTGCCGGTAACCCGGTGTTCATCACTATCAGTCGCGTGTACCGGTGCGGCGCCGCCAACGGCAGGGTCAGACCCAGCAGCCCTCCCCAATCCTGTACCACCAGGCACACATCAGTCAGATTCATCCTTTCAACGAACTCAAGCAGAGCGTCGCGATGAAAATGATACGTATACACATTGTCATCAACGGGCTTGTCCGAGCGGCCAAAACCAAACAGGTCTACAGCGACAAAGCGATGACCGGCCTCCAAAAAGACCGGACCCATTTTACGAAACAAATAGGACCAGGTGGGTTCACCATGAAGACACAAAAAGGTGGCTCCGGTAGCGGGGCCTTCATCCACATAATGCAGCCGCAATCCTTCATAGCCGGGCAGATCGTCCAGGTAGTTTGGCGTGTACTGCCAACCGGGAAGATCATCAAAACAGGCTTCGGGCGTACGGATTGCTTCAATGTTCATCGTGGGACTCCAGGTGGTGAAACGGTGCACCAGCATTGGTCTATCAAAAACCACGCCCGGTTTCAGGCTACCGGCAGGCCAGGGTGATCTCTACTGATTAGATCGCTCTCGAGTATAGTACGATCAACAAAATGCTGTATTACGGGGGTATCATGAGTGAGCGTGGCGACCAGGCGCCACGGTTACTGTACACTTCGTTTATGCTGCCAACACTGGCAGCCGCTCACCGAATCTCGCAAATTATAAACTCGCCCATCCTATAGTCAGAAACCGGAAACCCTCACATGCCAAAAACCTTATTGCTAGTGGTCTGTTCTCTTTGTCTTGCAAGCGCTGCGGCTGAGGAGCAGGCACGTCTTGACGAACTCTACAAACAGCTTCATGCCAATCCGGAGCTTTCTTTTGACGAGGTCAACACCGCAAAGCGAATGGCAGCGGAATTACGCGCGGCAGGGTTTGCAGTAACCGAAGGGGTCGGGGGACATGGTGTTGTCGGTGTGCTTAAAAACGGCAAGGGTCCGACACTGTTGATC
>JABDLQ010000143.1 GCA_013002925.1 Gammaproteobacteria bacterium
GGCTTTGTGCAGGGTCAGAAGCTCAACATGCTGCTACGCCGCCTGATCGAACCTGTCCAGGGTATTCGGGACTTTGACGAACTGCCGATTCCATTTCGCGCGGTCGCCACGGATGCTGAATCCGGCAATATGATCGTGCTGGGACGGGGCGATCTGGTGGCCGCGATCAAAGCCAGCATGTCGGCCCCGGGGGTGTTTGCCCCGGTGGAAATAGATGGCCGACTGTTGATCGACGGGGGAGTCGCCAACAATCTGCCGATTGACGTCGTGCGCGCCATGGGTGCGGACCTGTCCATTGTGGTGGACATCGGGTTTCCGTTATTGCCTCGCGACAAACTCAATTCCGCGCTCAGCCTGACCAACCAGATGCTCACCATATTAATCAAGCGAAAATCCGATCAACAGCTTAATACGCTGACCGGGCGTGATATTGCGATCTTGCCGGATCTTGGCGATATCGGCTCCACAGATTTTCACCGGTCAGCCGAAGCCGCACCGTTAGGGGAACTCGCGGCCCGCGAGCAACTGGACGCGTTGCAGGCGCTTGGCATCGGCGAAATTGCGTATACACGCTATCAGATTGCCAGGGAGAGCCTGCGTGACAAACAACCACGCGTAGTACGCAACCTCACCATCAATGACGATTCGGGCTGGTCCAGCCGCGTGCTAAAAGGATCAATCAGCGTGCTGCCAGGCACTGCGCTGGATACTGCCACGCTGCAGAACGATATCGCGCGACTGTACGGACTCAATTCGTTTTCACTGGTCGATTATTCGATTGACACGGTCAGTGACGAGCAGGCTGATGTCACGATCACAACCGACGAAAAAAGCTGGGGCCCGAATTTTATCAATCTCGGGATAAAACTGCAGGATGATTTTGAAGGTTCAAGCCGCTATGACTTTGGCATGCGCTATACAAAGACACAGGTCAATCCGCTTGGCGCCGAATGGCGTATCGATTTGCAGGTCGGTGACAATCCCCTGATGTTGACTGAATTTTATCAGCCGCTCAATTACGCATCGCGCTATTTTATCGCGCCCCAAATTGGCCTGGAAAAACGCGTGGTCAATCAGTTTTCGCCCGATGGCAACGTACTGTCGCAGTTTCGGCTGAGTTCGAGCCGGGCGCTGCTCGATGTCGGGCGCACGTTCGGTCAAAACTCCGAAGTACGCCTTGGAGTCAGCCGTGGCACCTCGCGGGCTTCTCTGCGTATCGGTGATCCCAGCATCAGTGGTCTGGAATTCGAAACCGGCGCGTTGCGCATGCAATACAGTTACGACAGCCGCGACAATACCCGCTTTCCGCGCGCGGGTTCGGCCGGCGGACTGCGCTGGGACGGATTTCGTCAATTTATGGGTGACGAATCCAACAATGACAGGCTCACGCTCGATTGGCTGAGCGCGCGCAGTTTCGGCGAACACACCTGGGTGGTCTCTGCTAACGCCGGCTCAAACCTCAATAGTGACGGGCAGATCGAAGACCTGTTCGATATCGGTGGCCTGTTCAATCTGTCCGGCTATCGCAACGGGCAATTGCGTGGTCAGCACTCGCTCGTCACCGGCGTCGCCTATTACCGGCGCATTGGCCTCGGTTCATCAACGTTCAAAACGCCGTTGTACGTGGGTCTGAGCGGCGAGGCCGGCAATGTCTGGATGACGTCTGATGACATCTCCCTGTCCGATCTGCGTTTTGCCGGCAGTGTGTTCGTCGGCCTCGATACATTTATCGGCCCCTTGTACCTGGCCTATGGTTTTGCCGAGAACGGCAACTCCGCCACCTACTTTCTGCTCGGACAACCCTTTTCGCGGTAGCACAGGCTAATACAGCACCCAGATGACTCCGTTTGCAACCTGCCCTGCAGTGGAGCAAACCTGTGGCACGGTTGCAGCGCGCCCGGCGTAATCTGTGTTGTTTGCAGCGAATCCCCGGCCCGCACGAGCAAGGTTCCGTCACACTCCCTCGTGACACATCGACCCCTCACAACGGTTGCAGCGTTTCCCTCGTGTATCCCTGTGATTTGCGCGTCTGTTTCTCGCTCCGCACAGGCAAGGTTCAGTCACACTCCCGCGTGGCAGATCAGGCCCGTCACAACGGTTGCAGCGTTTCCCTGGTGTGTTCCTGTGGTTTTCGCGTCTGTTTCTCGGCCCGCACGAGCAAGGTCCAGAGTTCTGCGCCACCACGCCAGTCACCATCAGCATCAGGGCCATAAAGCCGGCGCGATAAATCCTTTACCGCAGCCGCCAGCTCCGGGCCGTAGCGTGATTCGATCTGGCCGATCAACGCAGGTCCACGGTCGTGGTCGCCCGCGAGCCCGCCAATATAACGGTAAACCAACCGGCGGCACTCGTGCGCATCATTGCTGCGACAGGCCAGGCGCAGGCGCGTACGAAGTTCCTGATGCTGTTCGCGCGCGGCACTATCGCGGGAGTCTTGCAAACCGGTCTGGTCACCGCCAGCCGGGCGTCGCCACAACGTGAGCAACCACCCAGTTGCACACAGAAATGTAGCCCACAACCAGGGGTTGGTCCACGAATTGACCCGTGTGTCGGACGACGTTGAGACCGCGGGCGCTGCGGCTGACTCAACACCTGGCGCCGTTTGTGTTTGTGTCTGTGTCAACGCAGAAGGTGCAATGCGAATCTCACGCGCCGGTACACGGGCAACCTGTTCGCGATTGTTGACCGTATCCCACCAGGTCAGGGTCACTTCCGGCAATGTCAGTTCACCGGTGGTCTGCGGCACCAGTGCCACGCTCTCGGTGCGCACGCCCAGCACCCCGCTGTCCACCAGCCGGTCTTCGGTCGCAGGCTGATCCGGATACATGCGGATGCCGTCAGCCGGTAACCACTCAAGCTGCGGTAATTGCGCCGAACTTAATCCGGTTGCGCGCACGATCAACGTGCGGGTAATGGGTACACCCTGTTCAAACACCAGGGTTTTCGCAGGCCACACCTCTTCGATTTCAATCTTTTCAGCCGGCAACCACAATGCTCCGCTGTAGCCGGGCGGTGCGGGCTTCACGGTGGCCGATACCGCTTCAGCGGTGATGCGTTTGAGCAGATTACGCCCCGACGGCAGGCGTAACCGTCCGGAAAAATAGGTTGGGGCGATGCTCAGCGTACCACTGGCCTGCG
>JABDLQ010000185.1 GCA_013002925.1 Gammaproteobacteria bacterium
ATTGGGGTCGCCATCGTCATGGCGCTGCAGCATGTTGGCATCGACATTACGTTTGTCACTCGTCTCCTGCTGATCCTTGTTGCGGTAGTCGGTGGCGGACTCATGCTGGCGTTTGCCATTGGCGCCAGATGCCATGTTGCCAATCTTCTGGCCCACCGGGAATTGAGCCGGATTGCAGTGGGCGAGTACATTCGGATTGATGAGGTGCAGGGAAAAGTCGTTGAAATTCATAACACTGCCGTGGATATTGCAACCGCCGAAGGTATCGCTACCATCCCGGCGGCGCGCTTTGCAGAGGTTAACGTGCTGCGCCTGAGCGAAGACCCCGGCGAGTATCGCAGCGATGAGTGAGCGCGACCTGCTCAACAGCGAATTCGCCAGCAAGCATCCGGACGCGTTTGCAAAAGTTCTGGGGCGTGGGGATCCGGGAGAAATAGCAGTGATTCTGGAATCACTTCCGCCCGCAACGGCCGCATCAATCGCGTCGAGATTACCTGCATCACGCATCAAGACGTTGCTGGCGTCTGACGATCACAGCAAGGCACGCTGGCTGGCAGACGCCCCGCTGGATGATGCCAAAACCCTGCTTAGCCGTATTCCACGTGAAAACAGCCTGGCGCTGATAAATTCCATCCCGTCCCGCATACGCAGACGCAAGCTCCTGCAATATCTAAATTACCCGGCGCACAGTCTGGGTGCTCTGGTTACCGATGTGGCGATCCGATTTTCATCGGAAATGTCGGCCGCTGATGTACTAGCCGAATTGCGCAGCATTGACACCGGCAACCCCGGGCTTATCGCGATTGTGCGCCCCGATGGCCGCTATCTTGGAACACTCGATCTTTGGGCGCTACTGGTCAGTGATGATCCGGTGGGCCCGATCCGTAAATTTTCGGTTCGTACACCCACGATGCATCCCGAAACCTCGTTGATTACTGCTGCTCAGGACAGGTATTGGCACAGCAATAACTGGCTTCCGGTTGTCGATCATGAGAACCATCTGCTCGGCGCAGTCTCGCGATCCAGTATTTTACTAGCCACCGTGCAGCCCGAGGCGCGCGCCCGATCCAACAGCAAGCTGTTTACGCTGTTGGTAACGGATGTCATGCGCCTGTTTGGCCGGGTGCTCGACGCAATGATTGTACGGCGGAGTAAATCATGAGTCTCGAAGTCACACTGCGCGAAGCGTACCTGCGCGAACAACCTGCGGATGCTGCCAGATCCCTGGAACAAATATCGAATCGCCGACTGCACGAACAACTTTCCGGCTTGCAGCCGAACGCCCTGATTGGCAGCCTGGAATTATTGACGGACAGCCGCGCCGCTAAGGTATTCGGCATGCTGGAGAAGGAACAACAGCGGGGTATTCTGGAAAATGCTTCGCCACGACTGGCCCTGTTACTACTGGCAGCAATGCGTGAGGAAGAGCGTGACTCACTTCTGCAAACTCTTTCACCGATATCGCGCCGGGACCTGCAGCGGTTGCAAAAATTTGATGAGGGTACCGCTGGCCGGCTACTGGACCGGCCATACGACACGATTCGGGCGGAGATGAAAATTTCGGAAGCATTGGAAGTCCTGCGCCGCTCCGGTGCGCGCCGTACGCGCTCTTTATATGTGGTCGATGACAACAACAAACTGGTGGGCAAAGTCGATATGCAGTCCATGGCAACCGCCGCGAGTGATCAGCATCTCGGCGAAATGCTTGAGCCGCTGGAGGGCAGTGTCTTAGCCACTGCGCCACGCAAGGAAGTAGTCGAACAACTGGAAAAATACCGCGTCGATTCCCTGCCGGTTGTCGATGTCGAGAATCGCCTGATGGGGGTAGTACGCTACAACCGCCTGTTTGATGCGATCGAATCGGTCGCCACCGCCGACATGCAAAGAATGGTCGGCGCAAGCGCCGACGAAAGGGCATTGTCGACACCGATGTTTTCCGTAAAACGCCGCCTGCCCTGGTTGCACATCAATTTGCTGACGGCGTTTTTGGCCGCCGCAGTGGTTGGCGTGTTTGAAAGCCTGATCGCCCAGTTCACCGCCCTCGCCGTGCTGTTACCTGTCGTAGCCGGTCAATCCGGTAACGCGGGTTCCCAGGCGCTGGCGGTCACCATGCGCGGTCTGGCTCTGCGCGAAATCGGTATTCGCGAATGGCGACGTGTACTGTCAAAAGAAATAACGGTAGGCCTGGTCGACGGCGCGGCGCTGGCGGTCACCTGCGGTCTGTCTGTGTACATCTGGAGCCAGTCCATCGGACTAGCCATCGTCATCGCCGTAGCGATGGTGATGTCGATGGTGTTTGCCGGCATTTCGGGAGCCTTGGTACCCATTGTACTGGTGCGCCTTGGACAAGACCCGGCGACCGCATCGTCTATTATCCTGACGACCGTGACCGATGTTTCCGGGTTCGTTTCGTTTCTCGGGACGGCAACGCTGCTGGCAGCGTGGATTTGAGGTAGGCGCGCAATACCGCCTGTGTTTCGCGCGCCCACTGTACAGCCGTAACGCGCGCCCAAATGTTCGGCAGGTGACGCTGGGCAGGGCGCTAGGAGGGCGCTAGGGACAGACACATGAATTACACGATTTCTCAAAGATATAGAAATTGATTACCGATTGGCCGGTCCCTACACTCTAACTTTTAATTAATCGTTAACGGATCTGACGATGGCCCGACCCCGCAAAGAGCAGTTAGACATCAAACTCACACCTTACTATCACGTCACCTCCAGATGTGTGCGACGTGCCTTCTTGTGCGGCTACGATCACGCTACCCACACCAACTACGAACACCGCCGGCAATGGGTGGAAGACCGTATCCGCTTGTTGTCTTCGCTGTTTGCCATCGACATTTGCTCATATGCGATCATGAGCAATCACTACCACATCGTCGTAAAACTCTGCCCGGAGCAGGCAGATACATGGACCGAAGAAGATGTTATGCGGCGCTGGCTTTGTCTTTTTCATGGCACACGGTTAGTACAGCGATACAGTAAGGGGCAGGTGCTGTCAGCTATTGAACAGCAAACAGTGAGCGAATCACTCGCTGTCTACAAAGATCGTCTAAAGGACCTGAGCTGGTTCATGAAATGCTTAAACGAACCCACCGCACGACGATCAAATAAAGAAGACAAGTGCACCGGTCATTTCTGGGAGGGCCGCTACAAGGCTCAGGCCATGGTCAATGAATCTACGTTGCTGTCCGGAATGGCCTATGTGGACCTAAATCCTATCCGTGCCGGCGTGGCCGAGACTCCTGAACACTCAGCGCACACCAGTCTCAAAGAACGCATCACCCAATCCTTTAACGTAAAAAAGGCAGTGGAGGATCAAATGGCAGCGGGCCATCTGCTGGGTTTTAATATGGCCCTCAAACCGCTGCTGCCTTTTTTTAACGGTGACATACAACAAGGTCCGCCCTCCATACCGATGAGGTTTGCTGACTACCTGGAGTTAGTTGATTGGACGGGTCGAGTGGCAAGGCAGGATAAGTGCGGAAGAATTCCTTCTCAGTGTGCGCCGATTCTTACGCGCATTAACTTGTCCTCAGAACTGTGGCTGGAGAATGCCACAAAGTTTGAAGCTCGCTATCGCGTTTTAGCCAGACGTCGGCACTCCAATGAATAGACCACCACGTGGCGGGAGGTTGTTATCCCGGGAAAGTGCCTATCGTGGTGAGTGCCTGACCCGTAATTTTGTGCTGTTGCGGCTCAACTTCCGCAATAGTCCAATTCCCTTCTGTTTTCTCTGTTGTTTTTGACTTCAGCGTTTGGTTTTTTTGGGACCGATTCAGTCTTCGTCAAAAGCAACTGTTGTGCCTGACTTTTTGTTTGATTGTGCCTGTCCTTTTGTTCAGTCCTTTTATTCAGATTAGAGAGCGCCTGTCCTTTTACATGCTTTTGCATGCTTTTGCATGCCCCTTTGCTTAGTTTTTCTTGTGTCCTTTTATTTGTAACTACTCTTTAAATCCAAAAGATTCAACGAACGGCATAAGCACACGTTCGCCTTTCACGGTGCCGGGGATAAATTTTATTTTGCGCTCGCAGTGATCGATGCCGGGCACATCCTCTTTAGTCGTGGATATAGCTCTGCAATTTGTACCCAGGCCAGTAGTGTCCACATCCCAAACATAAAAGTAAGAGATCCCCTGTTTCTTGCACTTGTGTTTAATGCGGGTAAATTCCGGACACGAATAGGGGGTTATTTGTGTCAGTCTTTGTGGCGCCACATAGTCGACCCCCAACTGACCCCATAATCGCCCGTCGTTTTTTACCAGCTTGTATTCGCTTTTATTTTCAGACAGAAATACAAATGAGAATTGCATGTTCACTTCGACAGGCCTGCCATTTCTATATGCTGGCTGTAGCTCGGCAGTGGTCAGGGTGCGCTTCAACCGCCGATAGAACTTTGTGTATTTTGCGGATGGTTTTATGTTCGAAAAACACCGCTCATTATCAGTACTCCCATGCATGGTCACTGTCAACTCGCAATGCACTCTTGAGTCTTTATTGACCTCTGGAAATACCATTTTCGACAGTATGTATGCAAGTTCTTCATCGCTCATTGCACTGACATATTCGTCCGCAAACTCACCGTTTTTCGTGAACCCCGCGTTGTCTGCCAACGCCTCCGTTTCACCCACCTGTGTGACAGTTTGCAGATCAGATGCAGCACTCAGTCCCGTCAAACAGACCACTATTGTTAGAATGCGCGTGAAATCTGAAAACATTTTTACCCCACGTGCCAAAATCCATATTTAGCGGAAAACATACACTGAATTTTTTCCGGAGAATAACAAACATTAGTGGCAATGCAGCTTCCACTTAGTGTCGTTAACGATCTGCAAACCAGTACTGACAGACGTACGCGCAATACTTTTGCCAAAAATACCACGACAGTTCACGCCACCCATTTACCACATTGTTTGCTGGGTACACTCTGCTGCAGATAAGCGCGAAATATTGCAGATATAATCTGATTTTGAACTCGATAATATCGTAACACGCTCCAATGCGCTATCTGGGTGAATGTGACTGTTTTTAAAGCAGTCTGACATTGCTTTCTCGCTGACCTAATCGAAGTCCAGAGTTTATCTTGTGTGTTAGTGGTCACTTTTCATAGAGCGAGTGATCACGAACTCTGGGGCAGAGACTTTCATTCGCACCAGCGGCTAGTTTGGTACCTTGTATTGGCATCCTGCTCAAGACTTTCCTATTTGCGCCTGGTCTACATGGGGGTGGAGAAATTGCTAAGCGGACTGCGTGCCCGTCCCTTTGCAATTGATTACTTTGCGAATCTTCATGGCGTGCCTGTCCCTTTGCGAATCGTCCCTTTGCGAGTCCCTTTGCGACTCCAGCGGCTTACAGATCACGTGCATGGTGCTAGCAGACTGATGGTTGGTCATGTGGCGGTTTTTTAATGGGTTAACAAAAGTTCCTCAGACGCGTTTTAATTATTTTGCCGCGAGGACATGAAATCACTGGTGACCAAAGTTAAAGATTATGCTTAGTTGTTGCCTCAGTTTAGCTGCAGAGACAGAAAAGTTTTTTGTCGAGCGCGTTAGCCCATAGTATTCTATCAGGCAGAATACAAGTCATACTTTGGGGTTTATGACATGGATAAAACAAAATCAATACATCACCTGATAATCTGCTGTTTATTCCTCTTGCCTTTCGCCATCGTGACATCAGCTGACATGGTTACACAGATCAACGATGCCGGGACTTCAAATCCTGCCCGATCGAGCGGGGCTCAGTTTGATAAACCGATAGTGATTGGCACGGGCTCAAATGTAAATCCGTTCCCGCTGGCAGACTCTGACGGCGACGGAGTGCCGGATGTCAATGACGCGTTCCCCGGCGATCCGAACGAAAGTGTTGATACCGATAACGACGGAACAGGAAACAACGCCGATCCGGATGACGATAACGATGGCGTTGCGGATGGCCTCGACTTTATGCCATTAAACGCAGCCCGGACAATGCCTATTCAGCCTTTGTTTCCAAATGCTTCGGGGATAACCGATTTTCCGGATCATGCAGCAGGCAACCAGATCGAGTGGATCATGGAGCAATTCTTGTTGCCGACCACCTCACTTACCGAGATCTCAGACCGTTTTGTAAGCGGTTTCGATTATCCGGGCCTGCAATCGTTTTTTGATGTGCTGCGAACGAGCTATCCCAACGCACAGGTTGCTGAAGTACTGCTGGTAACCCCTCGCCAGGCCATCATAGTTGTTGGTGATCCCACAAATCCGACCGCTCTGGGTGGTCTGATCGATATGACGGTGCAGTTTTCCGACGGCAGAATCAATTATTTCTTTGTACAAAACTTTCCACAAAACCCGTCATCGACAGGTCTTGCTGATCAGGGTTTGGGCCTGCAACAGATCAGTAACAAAATTAAAATGCAGGCCGACGAAACCTCCTTGTTGATTGCCAGAATTGATGAGTCGAATCAGTGTAACAAGCTGTTTGGACATGATATCGATGTCGCCCGAGCAACCGGTTCGATCTTTAAGGCCTGGCTACTCGGCGCTCTGGCGCAGGGTGTTGAAGACGGGGTCGTGACACCGGGCCAAACAGTGCCACTGGATGCCAACGAAATCGTGCCCGTGGGGGAAGCCTTGAGTTCGGAACCACTGGGAACACCATTTTCCATGAGCGATATGGCCATCATGATGATGGGTACCAGTGACAACACCGCAACCGACCACATGCATGAGCTTATTACCCGGCCGCGTGCGGAAGCGATTTTGTCGCAGTTCAATCATAACCATGCAGATGCGATGACACCGTTTCTGTCTATAAATGAGACTTTTCATCTTTACTGGACGGTGCCTGAAGTTGATGCTTTGGCCTATGCAAATGGCACCGAAATGGAGCAGCGAGATTATCTCGAGAGCGTACTGGAGCCTCTTGGTCCGGTGACAGCATTTCCAGTTGCCAACGCATCGATACTGGTTGACGGCACCTGGCGGGCGAGCCCCATGGATCTTTGCAATGCCATTGCCGCTATGCGTCGGTACAAAGATACGAGCGATGCGTTCGCTCTTATCGACCAGGCCTATGGATCCAACGAAGGTGCTTGGGCTGCGCGTCGACACTGGGAGCGGGTGTGGTTTAAAGGGGGCAGTCTTGCCGATAGTTCGGGTCTGCTGGTGCTCACCTACGGCTGGTTACTCGAGTCAGATGATCGTGGAGCCTATGTGGTCATCGGTATGGCGAATCAGTCATGGACAAGCACTGCTCGCATCAGCAACACCGTTTTTTTCTCGGCAATGTCGCGGGTTCTCGACCTGGTAAACGAGGCGTTTTAGGTAACAGAGGATGGTGCGTTATTCGCCGTCATCTGCTCGCGGCTAACTGGACAGGCACAATTCCGAATCAACGAATCTTCGGTTTTTTAGTAGATTTAGTAAATAACCAGACTAAAACCGATTTTTTGATTGAGGACTGCGTGCCTGTCCCTTTGATACTTTAGTGTGTCCACATCAAACATAGTCAGAAACGGGGCGGTCAGAACCCCGGACTGCAAGACTCGCCATGACGGGCGCGGGCGCGGGTCAAGCCATGATCTACACGCGACACGGTTATAACCAGCACCGCAACAACTAACGCACCGTGTAGTTCCTCCCCTCGAGACAGGATGTGAGCGCACGCCGGTACTCGGCGCGTTGGCGATTCTGCGCGGCAATTCTCTCCTCATGCTCCTGCGCCTTGCTGCGTGCCTGCTCCCGAGCTTCCTCGCGGGCTTTTTCTTTACCTTCTTGTTCGACCGCCGCGCCGACGACTGTACCGACCATCCCGCCGATCGCCACACCTTCAGCAGTGTCATTGCCGCGTGACCCGATCACAGCCCCGACGACCGCGCCGGCAATGGCACCCTTTGCTGTCGCACCGCTCGACTTGTTTTCTCCAACTTTCAACCGCACGGGTTTTTTGACGATCACCAATGCCTTACTTGGATCAAAATTACTTTGCGCCACGGCCCACTGGTGGCAGTCGTAACGGTCTTCGGCCTGCTGTTCAGCCGATTGTTGAATGTTCGGATAAACAAACAATTTTTCCTGCGCATATACGCATGGCAGCGTGAAAACACCGATCACAATTCCTGACAGCGAGATTTTTAATATCGACATACCACTCACCTCCTTATTTAACTGTGTAGCCGCGCCCTTCCAGGCACGCGCCTATGGCACGGTTGTAGTCAGTCAGGTGTGCCAAAGGCTGATCCGGATAGGTTGGATCGTAGCCGCTCTCTTCGGCCGCCCACAGGTGGCATTCATAGCGATCACGGCCTGTCTGCTCCTCGCTTTGCCCGGCGTTCGGATAGACAAACAGGCGTGTCGGTTCCTCCGGTTCTGCCGTGGCCATCGCCTCCGCCGCGCCGTCGGGTTCTTCGACCACAACGTACTCATCACGATCCCGGTCCCACAGGTAGAAGGTGGTGTTGACGTAGAAGTAACGTCGCGTCCCGATTCCAAAACTCACGTAACCAGCTGGCAAAGACCGTACACGTGCGCCGAAAGGCGCCGCTACAATCATATAGGCGGAGCGGTTGGGGCGGTAGAAATGGCCGCCGTGATAAAAGTAGTCCTTCCGGCCGACGGTGACGCGGGTGTATCTTTTAGGTAATGCCGTAACCCGATGTCCGACCGGATGAAAATACGTCACCCGACGGCGTTCAACATTGCCGCGGTTTTTTACCGTGCCTGCTTTCTGTGTGGGCTGTGCCCTGTGTTCCTTATGTTGCTGGGCCGGTGCGGCGCTGACGCCAATCGAAGACATGGACAGTGCAATCACAACCAGCGCGCCAATTGAATACAATAATTTCATTGATGTTACCTCGTTAGACTCAGAAGTCAGGACCGGTACAGTCATGTACCCGTCTCACTGCATTAACGTAGTTTGAGCGGTCCGGTTGACAGAAATTGCATGCCAATTGTGGAGTCTTTGTGCAGATAAGCACGCGGTGCTAATCGCTGCAGAATGGACGGCGGTTAGATACAAATAGCCATCTGTGTACATCAGGAAGGAACCGATGCGGTGGAATTGAAGGTGGAATTGAAGAGACAGTCACTAATAAACCTTGGTCAGGCAGGTCCTCTAAGGCTTCGGTGTAAAAGTTATAACCAAACTGGACAGACGTGCAATCCCTGATCGATAACTCGGTTTCTTGCCCGGTAATTCATTTAATCCTCTTGAAAAGCGAAGATTTGTCGAAATTGGGCTGTGCCTGTCCCTATCTTGGTCCGTCCCTATCCTGGTCCCTCTCCTGCCTCATTTCGACTTGCCGCCATGAACGGCCGCGGTCGTACGAAAAACCAGCTGAACACTACAAGCCCACCAAAAGCCGTGTAACAAATCGCAAAAAGCCACGGCGGGGCCTGATAGTACAATAACTCATTTAGCCAATGGGATACGAAAGAACCTTCGTAAATGCTGTCCGCCGCTTTCTTTCGCAGTTCCATTTCCCAAATTGTCAACGGGCATATGATGCCAAACCACGACTGCACAACGACAACACCGATTGCCAATAAATGCACTGCGCGGAACCATGGGTTTCTGACCCACTGCCATGATTGAAACTTGCCGGCAAAAACAAGAATCAAGCCAAATATAATGAACACAACGAACAGAGCGTGCGTGACAAGCGTGGCCTTGGCGGCTAGTAAGTAGATTGGCCCCGATTTCATAGTATTACCTGTCGTATTGCATCAGCAAAACCAAACTGGACAGGCATTCAATCCGATATCGATAACCCGATTTCTTGTCCAGTAATCCATACATTCCGCTTGAAAACCGAAGATTCGTCGAAATTCGGCTGTGCCTGTCCCTATCCTGCCTTGATCATCCTGCCTGTCCCTATCTTGTGGTGCCTGTCCCTGCCCTGGTCGGGGCTGTGCCTGTCCCTGCCCTGGTCGGGCTGGGCTGTGCCTGTCCCTATCCTGTTGCTACCTGCCAGCATGTCCCTATCTTGATCCATTCCTATCTTGTGTGCCGGGGCTGTGCCTGTCCCTGCCCTGTGGATCTTGTGTGCCGGGGCTGTGCC
>JABDLQ010000196.1 GCA_013002925.1 Gammaproteobacteria bacterium
CACTGGGCGGTCTCGTCAGCCTTCAGGGCAACCGCACATTTGTCCGCGTCACCCTAGTGATTGCGTTTGTCGGCGGCCTGGCAACCTGGCTGCTGGCGCAATACGCCATTCACATCGGGGCAAGTGGTCTGGTTTTTGGATATTTTGGGTACCTGCTGGCGCGCGGACTGCTCGAGAAAACCCTGACAAGCCTGTTAATTACGTTTGGAGTAATCATTCTGTACGGTAGCCTGTTATGGGGTGTGTTGCCCGGTCAACACGGCATCTCATGGGAAGGTCATCTGTTTGGTTTTTTCGCGGGGATCCTGGCCGCGCGCTGGCGCGTTAATGCACAGTAGTGCAAAAACCGGCTACTCTGTTGGACCGACTGGCGGACTGACAGACACAATCGTGAAATACTGGTCGGCTTTGAGTAAAATTCATGTGCGTCAGTCACCACCTCTAATCGCAAGGATCACCCGATGAGTACCTATCAACCACCGTTAAACGATATGCAGTTTGTAATTGAAGAATTATCGTCATTCGATGCGCTCATGAGCATCCCCGGCTTCGATGAACTCGATCATGAAACCGTCGGCAGTATTTTGGAAGAGGCTGGCAAACTGGCAACGGACGTACTGGAACCATGTAATGCTGCAGGTGATCAAATTGGCGCGCAGATAGACGGTGACAATGTAATTGCTGCGCCCGGATTTGGAGAGGCCTATCAGGAGTTTGTAAACGGCGGTTGGCCCAGTCTTGCCGCTGCTCCGGAGTTCGGTGGACAGGGTCTGCCAGCGTTATTGTCGTTTGCGGTTGACGAGCTGGTCAACTCCAGCAACCTGTCTTTTTCTCTGTGTCCGATGTTAACGCAGGCCGCCGTCGAAGCTCTGGAAATCCATGGCAGCACGGCATTGAAAGACACCTATTTACCCAACCTGATCAGCGGTCAATGGACCGGCACGATGGATCTCACCGAACCGCAGGCCGGCTCGGACCTGGCGGCAATCCGTTGCCAGGCGCTACCAGAAGGTGATCACTACCGATTAAAAGGCACAAAAATCTATATCAGCTGGGGCGACCATTCCATGGCTGAAAACATTATTCACATGGTGCTGGCCCGACTCCCGGATGCCCCGGACGGTGTGCGGGGAATATCCCTGTTTCTGGTGCCCAAATTTGTTCTCAATGACGATGGCACACCAGGCCCGCGCAACGACTTCAAACCTGTCAGTATCGAGCACAAAATGGGCATTCATGGCAGCCCCACCTGTGTCTTGCAATTCGGCGCAAACGAGGGCGCACTGGGATATTTGATCGGTGAACCCAACAAGGGCCTGATGTATATGTTCACCATGATGAACAACGCCCGGCTCAAAGTCGGTCTGGAGGGCCTCGGCATCTCTGAGCGCGCCTACCAGCATGCGCGGGCCTGGGCATTTGAACGCGTGCAGGGGCGGCCACCGGGTGGCACAGATACCTCGCCGATTGCCGGACATCCGGATGTGCGCCGCATGCTGATGTTGCAAAAGTCGATTACCGAAGCCATGCGCGTCATGATCTATACAACGGCTGCCGATACCGATCTTGCGCAACGCGCCCCCGACGAAGACCAGCGCGCGCATCACCAGGCGCGTGTCGACCTGATGGTGCCTATTGTAAAAACCTGGTGCACCGAGCTAAGCCAGGAAGTCGCTTCGCTCGGCATCCAAATCTACGGTGGCATGGGATATATCGAAGAAACGGGCGCCACCCAGTTTTACCGGGACGCGCGCATCACAACCATTTACGAAGGCACTACCGGCATTCAGGCGCAGGATTTTGCAGGACGCAAGATCATCCGAGACAGTGGGCGCGCCGTTTACGCGCTGTGTGACGAGATTGAGGATACGATCCTGCAGCTTGGCGCAGCCGATATGAACCATGAGGCTGATGCCCTGACACAGGGACTTGCCAGCATGCGTATCAGCGTCGCCTGGTTACTGGATAACTATGCGGATGACCAGTTCGTCACGAATAGCGCCTGCTATAACTTGCTGATGAACTGCAGTACCGTGGTCGCAGCCTGGGGCCTGGCGCGCGGCGCATTGGCCGCACAGCGTCGCCTGAAAAATAAAGCTGATGGAACAAGGTATTTGCAAGGGAAAATCAGCACCGCACGATTCTTTTTTGATCATGTGTTACCGCGGGCCTTGTCCTTTGGGCAAAGTGCATGCGCTGCCAGCGACACGGTCATGGGACTGGCGGACGATCAGTTTTGATTCGCCACGCGGCGATGACGAATCACTCTCCGGCCAAACCACCGACCTTTGAGCTTCTGACACCGTGCACCACCACCCGCGATTTGCGGGGTTTGCAGAGTATTGGCTTGCGGACCTGGCCGCCGGGAGCAATTTACACCCCTCGCCCCGCCGCCGAACTCGTACGCCTGATGATCATCCAGGAAGGCATACTGACTTGCGAGCATCACGCCGGCAGCTCACGAGTACTGCCACGCGAGGTGCTTTGTGTCGATGGCCGGCATCCGGTAAAAATCAAAAACCTTTCGCGCGCAGACTCGCTTTCAGCGATTGAAATAACGCTCAATAAACATCACGCTACTGATGACGTAGAGTTTCACCATCGCTATTTTGCCGACGATCTGAAAGACAATAAACTCTGCCGTGTAGCATCTCCCGCTGGCGGTGGCAGTACGCTGTGTACGAAATCCAGCCTCAACCTCTATCTGAGCGAGCTGAAAAACTATGACACCGTTGTGCTGGAACGACATGCAAACCAGGCGCTAGCGGCGCTTGTGATCCGTGGCACCGCCAGCGTCGATGGAACAACGCTCTCTGCCGGCGACACGTTGTACGTTTCTGACCGTTCGCCAATGTCGATCAGCAGCAGCACGGCTGCCGAGGTGCTGACTATTCGTCAACTCGAGCCGTCGGCCTCCCAGGGAACAGGGCTCCGGCCGAATTTTACTGAACACTAGAGAATCCAGCAGGGATTCCAAGTAAACTCTGGGGGCTACCTATATCAATGGATGCAAGATGATGGAAAACACCGAGTCAAAACTGGCCGCCCGGGTCGCCAGCGTTCTGGATTTTTTTGATCGCCGCCCGGATGCCAGTAGATTGCGGGAGTGGTTGCGGCGCGTTTTTTCTGTGTTGTTGATTCTGCTCCTGATACTGATGCTGATATCGTTTTATTGGTCACGCGAACCAGAAGTATTCTGGATCAACAAGGAAACCCCGGACGGTCGAACCGTCACCGGGTATGCAACGACCGATACTTTGATGCGCGTCATGGAAACCATGCTGGACAAACCGGGTGGCTATCTCTACAACGACATCATGGTGCCGGGCGTGTTTTTGGATAACATTCCGAATTTTGAAAAGGGTGTCATCACTCAAACCAAGGACCTGGTCCGCGCATTGCGAAATGATTACAGCCGCTCTCAATCGCAATCACTGGAGGATCCGGACCTCGCACAGGCTGAACCGGCATTTAATTTTACTCCCGGCAGATGGATTCTGCCGTCTACAGAGAAAAAATTTCGTGAGGGGGTTCAACTGCTTGAGTCCTATCGGCACCGGATTACGGATCAAAACAGTCAAGACGCCCAATTTTTTGCGCGGGCCGATAATCTGCGCGAGTGGCTGATCGTCGTAGAGAAACGGCTTGGAGGACTGTCTCAGTCCCTGACACAGAGTGTCGGGCGAAGAACCTTGAATACCGATCTTGCGGGAGACCCCTCCGCAACGGCATCGACACAGACGGCAGAAAACATTGTACGTAAAACACCGTGGTACAAAATCGATGACGTGTTTTTTGAGGCACGGGGTAATGCCTGGGCCCTGGTCCACTTTCTGCGTGCGGTGGAGTTCGATTTTGCTGCCGTGTTGGAAGACAAAAACGCTACCGTGAGCCTGCGGCAGATCATTCGCGAACTGGAATCCAGCCTGGATCCGATACGTAGTCCAATTATTCTGAACGGTGGCGGTTATGGCATGACGGCCAATCACTCATTAGTTATGGCATCCTATTTGTCGCGGGCCAACTCGGCGGTGATCAACCTTCGGGAGCTTCTGGATCAGGGTTGATAAGGAAAAGCTCCGGGACAGGAGGATAAAACCCCGTTACCTTGATGGCCAAACCCCCTGGCCCGCCGTCTGTTTGACGTGCTCATCCGGACGGTGGCAGTTTTAGAGTAATGAGCCGGTTCTGCAGCCATCACCCCCTGAACCTGCCAGTTCAGGGAGGATAAAGAGAGGCTCGGTGATGCGGCCCTGGATGGCGTTTATTGTGAGGCCTCTACCATATAGTCTACAGCCCACCTGACATGATCATCTGTCAGATCTGCACGGCCACCCTTGGCCGGCATAATTCCAGCTTCGCCCTGATAGCCGACAATGGCGTGTTCGTAAAGAACATCAGAACCTTGTGCAATTCGCGGAGCCCATTGCCCTGCATCACCCGTTTTTGGCGCCCCGGCAACGCCCAAACTATGGCACGCGGTGCAGGCACTCTGATACACCGCTTCCCCAGAATCAAAACTGGCTACTGCAACCGCTGCGCCTGAATCTGGCTCCGGTGTCGCCGCAGCAAGCTCCATTGATGCGACTGCGTCCTGACCGTAAAGCGTCGTTTCCTGACCTGCAATGACCACGTCACCAAAGGGTTGGATGCGCTCTACCAGCTTGGCCTGACTGGCGCTGTCACTTTGGCGCAACAATGCGGTTCGATTGGCAATGGTGATTGCCAACACCGAAATCACAACGGTAACTAAAATAAGGCCAGCCAGCACTGCCGACACATTATCGACAAATTTATGATCAGGTGTTGATTCCAAAATACTGCTCCTGCAGATTCGGCGGTATGCCGTTAATCGCTCAATGTTAATACGGGCGCAAGTATAACGGTCGCGGCCGGTGTCGTGAAGGGTTTTATACGGGCGAAACCTGTCTGCCCATCACGATGCTCCACATTCGACCGGCGTCATTGGCGCGTCCTTAAAACCCTGCTAGAGTGATGTTTATACATGAGTTTTAGTCAGGCCGGAGGGTATCGAGTTGCCGAATTCAGTGAGCAGACCATTGCGGCTTACGCTCGTGCAAACCGACACCCGGTGGCACGATCCGGAAACCAACCGCACCCGGATCGAACATCAGCTTGGCGATCTGCCCGCCGGACACAGCGATCTTATCGCCCTGCCGGAAATGTTTACTACCGGTTTTACCATGGACTCAGCGACCCAGGCTGAATCCATGGAGGGTGACAGTGTGCAATGGATGCGGGCACTGGCAGGCAAACTGCAGGCCACAGTAGCCGGAACACTGGTGATACGTGAAAACAACGCGTTCTATAACCGGTTAATCTGGATGCCTCCGGACGGTGCGGCACAATACTACGACAAGCGGCATCTGTTTCGCATGGCCGGTGAAGACCGCGCCTACGCTGCCGGCCATGAACGACCGGTTTTCAGGGTTAAGAACTGGCGGGTTCGTCCCACCATTTGTTACGACCTGCGGTTTCCCGTGTGGTGCCGTAACGATGGAGAAAACTACGATCTGCTGCTGTGCCTGGCCAACTGGCCGAGCCCGCGACACGAGGCCTGGACAATCCTGTCACGTGCCCGGGCCATTGAGAACCTGGCCTGTGTAGCCGTGGTGAATCGTGTTGGTCGGGATCAGACCGATAACCTTTATCTCGGTTCTTCCATGGTAATAGACGCAAAAGGTAATACTATTGCCGATGCAGGTGACACCGAAGGCATCGTGCACGCTGTTTTGCAGCCGCAGGATCTGGTCGAATTTCGTCGCAAATTCCCGGTCCATAAAGATGCGGACGAATTCGTCTTAAAGTAGGGTCATCACCGACGGATTTACGC
>JABDLQ010000198.1 GCA_013002925.1 Gammaproteobacteria bacterium
ACAAGTGCCAGAGTCACTATGACGGGCCACAGACCCAGCACCACAATACCGCTAAAAATAATGGCGACCATCAAACCATAGGTAGTCCCGACACCGGCCCGGCGCACCAGAAAACTAGTGACAAAAAACTGCAAGACCATCGACAAGACATTGATGGCCAGGTTGATCTGCGCAAAAAACCGTGTGCGTGACGCTGAATCGGCAATAAACTCGCTAACCAGATTTGCCTGAATAAAATACAATAGCGAGGCAACAACGGTATATAAAAATCCAAGTGCCGTGATCCGTGCAAGATAACCTGACTGCAGCACCTCGGTTACACCGGCCATCACGCTACCCGTAGTTTTATCTGCTTCCCGATGCATGTGGAACCTGCTGTCTGCGTTTGTCTCTAACGCGTGACGCCGTAAAATCCAACCGGCAACCAGTGCGACAATAGCCAGCAACAATGCTGCCAGCAGCAACAGTCCGGGAATGCCGATGGTTTCCACGCGAGCTGACGTCACCCAGCTTCCGGCAATCCCACCCAGACTGCCGCCGGTCGAAATCGGTGCAAACAGAATCTTGGCCTGCGCAGGGTTCAGAACATCGGCCATCAGGCTCCAGAAAACCGATACTGCAAACATATTAAACACACTGAGCCAAATAAAAAATGCGCGGGCTGTCCAAGGAGACACCGCATCTGAACTGAACAGCCAATAAAACAGCAACACATTCAGGGCAAAAAAGACGTAAACGCCCATCACCAGGAACCAGCGGGAGAGCACGTTTTTCAGGTAACCGAACAAGGGGATGATCAGCACCATGACGACAAACGTGCCGGTATACAGCCATTGCAGCTTATCGATGCCGGCTAGTATCCCCATTTCTTCTCGAACGGGGCGCAACAGATAGTATGAGAATAACAAACAGAAGAAATAGAAAAAGGCCGCAAGAAAGTAAGGGTTGCGAAGTGCCTGCCGAAATTCCGTAACAAAAGATCCCGCAGTATCCTCGCTGCTCATGATCACCGGACTTGCAGAAACTGGGGCTTATACATTATCGCCGTATGACTCTGGCAGGTTCAGACCTGCACGCCGGGATCGGCATCGACCCCGTCATTCACATCCTCTTGTTTCACTGCAGCACGTGGCCATGAGCGCAGCGTGGCCTGCACCACGGTCGCTATCGGGATGGCAAAAAACAAGCCCCAAAAACCCCAAATACCGCCAAAGAACAGTATGGCGACAATGATTGCAACCGGATGAAGATCGACCACTTCGCTGAATAACCACGGCACCAGCACATTGCCATCCAGCGCCTGCAGCACGCCGTATGCAAAAAACACTTTCGCTAATTCAACACCCCAACCAAACTGAAAGAAAGCCACCGCGCAAACCGGCACGGTAACAGCGGCGGCACCAATGTAAGGAATGAGCACCGAAACACCCGTCAGAACCGCCAATAATTCCGCGTACTGCAGATTTAAAAATCTGAACACCAGGTAGGCGGCAACACCAACAATAAGAATCTCCCAGACCTTACCCCTGATGTAGTTTCCGATCTGATCGTTAACCTCCATCCAGACTTTTTCTGCCAGTTCATAATTCTCGGGGACAAAACTTCTAAACCAGTTGGTAATCTTTTCGCGGTCCCGGATCATAAAAAATACCAGTAATGGCACCAACACCAGGTACAGCAATACTTGCATTACGGTTACAATAGAATTGAGCGAAAAACCGACGATGCCCTGACCACCTTCGATCAGTGCTGCACCGATATTTTTGACAAAATCCGTTATTTGCTGTCCGGAAACGTATTGCGGGTACTTAGCCTGCAGCTGAAAGAACAAATCCTGAACGCCATTGAGAATGACCGGAATCTGTTTGACCAATTGGCTCATCTGCCTGGCGACGCTTGGCAGTAATCCGAACAAAATCAGAAATAGCACCAGCACAAACAATACAAACGCAAACACAGTGGCGAGCATGTGGTTGACGCCCAACTGTTCAAGCTTTGCCACCAGGCCCTGCATGAGATACGCGATGATTACAGCAGCGAACACCGGGCCGAGATAGCTGCCCATAAAGAACACGACGGCCACCACACCAACGAGCATGGACATCAGGAACATGATCTGCGGGTTTTCGAACTGGCGGCGAAACCAGTCCATCAAATGACTCATATCGTTTGTTCACTGGCGGTAGATTAACCGGAATCATACGGTAATCAGGCGCAGATACAAACCGAATCAGGAGGTCATTTCATGCACAAAGCTTAAATCCAGCTTGTTCATATGGCGGTCCTGAAGCCGCAGATGCCATTCCCCCAATTCATCGGCAGTCAGGGGTGCGCTGACCAGGTATCCCTGCACCAGGTTACAACCATAAGAATTCAGCAGATTCCAGCAGTAGTTACTCTCCACACCTTCAGCAGTCACGTGAAGTCCCATGTTGTGGCCAAGATCAATGATTGACTTCACGATGATGGCATCGCCACTGTCTGCGCGCAGATTTTGTACAAACGATTTGTCGATCTTCAATTCGCTGATCGGTAATTGTTTGAGCAGCGATAACGACGTCTGACCAGTGCCAAAGTCATCCAATGAGCACCTGATGCCGGCAGCCCGAAACGATTCGAGCACTTTTACAGAATTCTCCGGGTCCTTGATGACCGCACTTTCGGTCACTTCGATCATAATCTTTGATGGCTCGACCAGGTAATGATGCAGCAATAATTTCAGGCGCTCGGCCAGGCGTTCATCGGCCAGATCATTTGCCGAGATATTAACTGCGATACCCAAATCAAACCCGTCGCTTTTCCAGGCGCGGCTCTGCTTGATGGCCTCTTTGAACACCCAGTCCGTCAACTTGCTGATCATCCCTGCTTTTTCGAGCAACGCAACAAACTCATCGGGTGGGATGAAACCAAGTTGTGGGTGACGCCATCTCACCAGAGCTTCGACTTGTTTGACCTGCTGCGTTTCCATGTCGATTTTGGGTTGATACTGCAAATACAGCTCATTATTTTTGATCGCATTTGGCAGATCATGAACGATTGCAAGTTCACGCAAGTGCTGCTCGTCCTGTCCCGGTTCGTAAATCACCAAACCCGAGTTCGCGTCCTTACAGGTGTACAACGCGATATTGGCCATGCGTATGAGCGCTTCGGCGTTATCGCAATGCTGTGGATAAAACGCCACGCCGGCATGCATGCCAAGCGTGATTTCGGCGCCATTGACTACAATTGGTGTGGTCAGACTTGAGATCAGAAACTTCGCCAGTTGCTGGGCAAGATTTACATCTGTGTCTTCAAGGATCATAAAGAATTCATCACCACCCACCCTGGCCACCGTGTCCGTGACCCGTGCGTTGCTCGCGAGGCGCCGTGCAATTTCCTTGAGCACCGCGTCACCGACTTCATGCCCCATGGATCCATTTATTTCGCTAAACCTTGATAAATCGATCGCCAGAGCCGAAATGACAGTACCATTACGCTCAGCACTGACAAGGGCCATTTCAAGTTTTTGTCGGATGACAGAACGATTCGTCAGACCAGTCAGTGAATCGTATTCAGCGTGATGCATGATCCGGTTTTCACGATCCACGACCGCTTCACGCATCGATTCGAGATTACGTGCCAGACCGTCAAACGGGTATGGCAGCGAACTGATATATTGTTCCTGATTGTCGCCGTCCCTGATCTGCTTGACCCGTTTCCTGATTTCCTGCAACGGCTGCTCAATACCGACCTTGAAAAAGCGAGTGAACAGGAGCGCGGACAGAAGCATTGCAATGCTAAACGCAGCTAATGCCTGCGCGGCCAGATTTTTGACATGTGCAATGTGCGCTGAATGAATTTCGCTCGCAGAAAAATCCATTACGGCCGTGAGCACTTCGGATTCGCTTTTGTCCAGCGGGAACAAGACGCGATGGATCCCTTCGCCAGCAGTGCCCGCTGATCCCTGAACATCAATTTGTACAGAGAACTGTGTGCCTGATACTGCACGAATGCGATTATGCAGAACGATCTGTGCAGAATATCCTGCCACCACCCGCCAGTCATTTCCCTGCGGTGTAGTAGCAATGTGCATGCCAATTGCCTGACCTTTGAGCGTCGCAAAGGTTGGGCCCTCCGCTAACTGGCGGACACCGATCACCTCTTCGATATCCGCGGCCTCCAGCTGGATATCAGTACCCCGGACCATGCTCAGTACCTTGAAGTCGCCATCTGTGAGCGCAACAAAGCCACCACTTTCCTGCGGCGCACGGCGTTGCAAAAGTTGTTCAAGTCGTTGCACCGAACCGCGTTTTACAGCCGTGCCGATATCCGGGTCGCTGGCCAGTCGATAGGCAAGCTGTGAGGTCTGCGTGCGTCGGGTGGCATACAGTTCGCCCAGCATTTTTGCGTTGGCAGACACTTGCCCGGCAATGCGGGACTTTGTTGCCGCACGATCCTGCCAGATGATAAACGCCAGCACGCTCGCCTGCGCCAGAAACAGCACCAACAACACAATCCCAATAGCTTTTGCTCGCAAATTTCTCAACCGCGGTATTCCTTATTCGCCGTGCACGACCCGATACAGTTCGGAAAGGTTAGCGAGACAGGCCCGGTGAGGCTGTGATCAAGCGCACAAATATTATGAAGAATCAGCAGTTTGTGTTAATTGTTATGACAAAAGGATTAGTATGTTTAGTCACCCCAAAAGACCATCCAATGGCAACGTATGCCATTCTGCATCAGGGACTTCCAGCGCCGACATGGCGCTATGCAGCATCCGGCAATAGTCGACATTTGTACCACTCGGACCTTTTGAGGCACGGATCTGGGCCTTCATTTCAACTGTCGCAGCAGGCCCCAGATAATGCGGATTTCCCGGTAATGCGACATAAGTCAGCGCCCTGAACCTGCGCCCACAGTTGTCGTGTGCCGTTACCCACAGGCGCTGGTATCCACCGCTTTCGCGATGATCCAGGTACCTGATCACCTGTTCGACGTGATCTTCATTTACAGCGTAAAGCTTGCCGGTACACCCGGCGTCACCGGCCTGCACCAACGTGACGACCCGCCCGGGCCGCCGGGGCGTGCCGCGGTGGTCGGGAGATCCCTGCCAGAAGCGGCGCTCCCACCCGCAGATCCGTGCGGTCATGCACTCGTGGTACTGAAAACCGGGCCGCCACAGCAGTGAACCGTACCCAAACACCCGCAGCGCGCTGTTTTTAATCGGTTCAGTAATATTTAAGCCTATGTATTTATTAATATATTATAAAAAAACGCGCTAAGCCTATCAGCGCAGGTAACCTGCTTTTTCGTGAGCACGCCACTCCCTCAGCGATTGATCAGCAACCAGGCAACGGCACCAATCCAACACACCCACATAACGCATTGTGCCCACCATCGATAGTCGTGTTTTTTTACCAACCCGACGAAACCCAGGCCACTACTGACGGTCAAAACCAGGAAGATGGCGATATATGCCAGTAACGGCTTGATTTCCCCGGAAACCTGGGGTGTATCGGTCCCCAGCATAAAAAGCAGTAAAGCAACGACGGAGAGCCCGAAAAATATGGAAAACGCTGTACCAAGCAGAATTCCATTGACAAAAAGCAATGGTGTCACGTGAATTATTTCCCCGGCAGGCCTATAGCCTGAAAAAATGCGGACCAGACCCTTGATTCTGCTCGGACTGATCTCTAGCCTTAACCCTTAACGTTGGCCACCGGCGGCCACCAATTAGCGAGTATAAAATTTTATGAAGAATCGTTGGCCTGTATCCTTCCCTTTCCTTCGACCGGCTGTGCACAAAGCAGCGATTGTGAGCATTTGCGCGCTGGCCCCCATCCTGACCTATGCCGCGATTGACCAACAGGAAGCACTGGAGGCCAGTGACCGGCATGTAAAAGTCAGCCGCATTGTAACGACCTTGTTCGAACATTCACACTACCGGCGGGCAAAAATCGGCAATGAGTTGTCGTCAAAAATTTTGGATGGGTATCTTCGGGCCCTCGATGGTAACCGACTCTATTTTCTGGCAGATGACGTCAACGGCTTTGACAAATACCGATTTACGTTTGACGAGGGCGTGCGCTCCGGCCGGGTTGAACCGGTGTTCGATATTTTCGATCTCTACCGTCAACGGGTGATAGAACGCATGGAATTTGCGCTTGCAACACTCAGCCAGGAGCACAACTTCACTGTTGATGAAACATACTATTTTGATCGCGAGGATTTACCCTGGCCCGACAGCGTCAGTGCCGCCAACGAAATTTGGCGCAAACGTGTGAAAAACGATCTGCTCGGTCTTGTCATGGCCGACAAAACTGTTGAAGAAGCGCGGGAAGTTCTCGTCAAACGCTATAACCGCGTGATCAAACGCACCACCGAACTCAATAGCAACGAAGTGTTTGAAACCTTTATGAATGCCTATGCGGACACACTCGATCCGCATTCCCACTATTTTTCACCGCGCAATGCCAAGGAATACGACATTCAGATGTCACTGGAATACTTTGGCATTGGTGCATCGCTGCAAATGGAAGACGAGTACGTCACCATCATTGAAATCATCACCGGTGGTCCTGCATCCGTTACGGGCACTCTTGAGCCAAACGACCGCATCACGGGCGTCGGTCAGGGTGACAGTGGTGAAATCGAAGACGTCGTGGGCTGGCGGCTCGACGATGTGGTAGACAAAATCCGTGGGCCTAACAACACTGTCGTACGTTTGCAGATATTGAAAGCCGGTGCGGCTCCTGGCAGTGCTGAGGTCATCGTTCCATTTACCCGGGGCAAGGTGACACTCGAAGCAAAAGCGGCAAAAAAAGAGATTATCGAAGTCCCACGCGGTGAACAGATCGTCAAACTCGGCGTCATCACCGTACCGGGTTTTTATCAAAATTTTCAGGCCCGCATTAATGGTGACAAGGACTACACCAGCGTAACCCGTGACGTTCGTCGGCTGATTGGTGAGTTACAGGCAGAGAACATCCAGGGGTTGATTATGGATCTGCGCGGCAACGGTGGTGGCCAGCTGAACGAGGCTATTGATCTCAGTGGTTTATTCATCGATCACGGGCCGGTGGTTCAACTGCGCGAATACAATGGCCGCACCCGCGTGCACAAAGACCATGATCGCGGTGTTGCGTGGGATGGTCCCCTGACAGTTTTGGTGAATCGTTTCAGCGCTTCGGCTTCAGAGATATTCGCCGCTGCGATTCAGGATTACGGTCGTGGTGTCGTCATTGGACAGCAAACGTATGGCAAAGGCACGGTGCAAAATGTTTACCCGCTCGACCGGCAGCGACGTGCACCGGAGCAGCAATATGGACGCCTCAACTTAACGATGGGCAAATACTACCGGGTCAACGGTGGTAGTACCCAGCATCGCGGGGTCATTCCGGACATTGAATTACCCTCTTTGATTCCTCTCTCAGAAGTGGGAGAAAGCACTCGCGAAAGTGCGTTGCCCTGGGATCAAATTGAAACAACAAAATATCAGGAAGTGGCCAGCCTCTATATGCCGGACCTCGAATACCTGCGATCCGAGCACTTGAAGCGGCAGCAAACTGACCCGGATTTACAATATCTGGAGAGAAGCATTAAGTTGTCCACGGGCGTGCGTGAACGCAAATCCGTGTCACTAAACCTGGAACAACGCAAACAGGAACGTGAGGCCCTGGATCAGGACCGTCTGGCCAACGAAAACGCGCGACGGGCGGCAAACAATATGGCGTTGCTCGAATCAACCGAGGAACTGGCGGACCAGGATGATCTGGACGAAATTCTTGAAGAGACGGCTGAAATCATGGCCGATATTGTCACAGTGAGTTCCATCGCTGCCAAGGCCAAAACCGGCAACGCTCCACAATTGATCGAGGAATGATCCCGCGGCTGGATCGAACAGGCGAAAACCCCTGCTTTATGCAGGGGTTTTTCGTTACAAACGACGCCTGAACCTGTGCTGATCTCAACGCCCCCTGTAGAAATAGCCGAAACTCCTGACCGGTAACGATTCCAACGCTACTGCGGACAGACGCCCGGATCGCAAATTCTGCGCATTTTCACCAGTTGATTGTAAATATTCATTGCACTTTGGTCATATGGTGTTATACTCTACTACAACACTAAATTAGTTTAAAAGACGGGAGCGGCCCGTCGATTCCGAATAACCACGGTAAATGGAATTTAACCAGTCGGGGGATCTGCCATGCCACGCCAAGTTCTGATAGTTTTCACGGTTTTATTGACGATATGTACTGTCGTTTCGGCAGAATATGAGGTGCAGTCGCCGAACGGCCTTGCGTCGGGCAATCCGTATACGACCATGCCGCTCACAGCGATCGAGCGAGAATCACGTGCTACTGATATGTTGGGAGTCGCGCTCGCTTCGGAACTCGCGGTTCCGTTCGTGAGTCAGAGTGCACCAGGGGACTGCCAGACCTGGAGACAACGTTTTAGACTGGATCTGAAACCCGGTGCCTCAACTCAGTTTGTGGAGACCGCCGTCCAGTATTTTCTGAGCACTGAACGTGCACTGGCTTTCTGATCACCCGGCGCCACGGAAATTATTTTTATGATGCACCGTAAATATTTGGCACTCAGCGTGCTACTTGCGATCCTCGCCGGCTGCCAGGCTTCCGATAAGGTCGGCGGCAAGAACGCGGAAGAAGATGACAAGAAAGTGGAACCCGTTCCTGTAGAGGTGGCCACCTCCCACACCGGAAGTATTGACGCGGTCTATACGGGAACGGCAACACTGGAGGCCGACGGCGAGGCTCAGGTGACCGCGAAAGTCAGCGGCGAACTCATTGATCTGCTTGTTGAGGAAGGCGACGTTGTCACTGCCGGGCAGGCACTGGCCAATATTGATCGTGCAAGACTCGAACTCGAGCTACGCCGGGCCAAGGCAAATCTCGACAAGTTACGCCAGGATTATCAGCGTAACCTGGAGCTGCACGATAAAGGCTTACTACCGGCCGGAACCTTCGAAGGCATGAAGTTTGACCTCGACTCATTGACTGCCGCCTACGACCTGGTGAAGCTTGATCTGAGCTACACGAGTATCAAGGCTCCAATCGGGGGCGTCGTTTCAGAGCGTCATATCAAAGTTGGTAACAACGTCGCGATCGGTCAACCGCTGTTTACGATCACCGACCTGGATCCGCTACTTGCCTACCTTCATGTTCCGGAAAAGGACTTTCAAAAGCTGGTGGCGCAACAACGTGTCGACTTGCGGGTCGACGCCCTTCCTCGCCGGTCTTTTGGCGGACAGATCGCACGCATCAGCCCGGTGGTCGATGCGGCGACCGGCACATTCAAAGTGACGATCGAATTACAGGATAAAACAGGCGCTCTTAAACCGGGTATGTTTGGGCGCGTGGCCATTGTCTACGAAACATTCGAAAACACTGTACTGGTTCCGCGCAACGCCATAGTTGATAGCGATGGCAGCGCGTCCGTTTTTGTCGTTGAGGACAAGGTGGCCAAACAGCGGTTTGTTAAAACGGGGCACCTCAACGGTGCAGACGTTCAAATTGTCAGCGGACTGGAACCGGGTGAAACTATCGTCGTCATTGGTCAAAATGGCCTGAAGGACAACGGTCCGGTAAAAGTAGTCAATGCGCCCGAAAAGGACCCCGTTGATCTGGCCAATCCACAAAGCGCTGTCGCCCAATCCGATTGAACCTGATACAAGACTGATTACCAAAAAAGGTCAACTATGCGTCTCGTAGATATAGCAACCGAACGACGTATAACGGTTCTCATGGTCACGCTTGCGATCGTGCTGTTCGGACTTGTGTCCCTTTCCAGGCTGCGAGTCAATCTGCTACCCGATTTGTCATATCCGACCATTACAGTACGCACAGAGCTGCTGGGCGCGGCACCTCTTGAAATCGAAAACCTGATCTCAAAACCCATCGAGGAATCTGTCGGTGTCATCAAGAACGTACGCCGCGTTCTCAGTGTATCCCGATCCGGTCAGTCAGATGTGATCATTGAATTTATCTGGGGTACCGAGATGGATTTTGCCGGCGTCGACGTGCGGGAAAAACTCGATTTGCTGGATTTACCGGATGAAGCCGCGCGGCCGCTGTTATTGCGCTTCGATCCATCAAACGATCCCATACTTCGCGCTTCATTGAGCAAGAACCCGGCCAGTCCGGGCGCTATCACCGAAACCCAGTTGCGCTATTACCGTCAGATTGCCGAGGAACAAATAAAAAACGCTCTTGAGTCCGTCGAAGGTACGGCAGCGGTGAAAGTCAGCGGTGGGCTGGAAGAAGAAATTCAGGTGCTGGTTGATCAACAGCGCATTGCGCAACTGGGCATTTCTATCGGTCAGATCAATGAGCGGTTACGCGCGGAAAACGTTAATCTGTCGGGCGGGCGACTCGAGGATGGCACACAGCGCTACCTCGTGCGCACCATAAACGAGTTCAAAAGCATCGACGAAATCGGCGATGCAATTATTCCCACTGCAGGCCCACAAACCGTCTATTTGCGAGACATCGCGACCATCACCAACGGTAACAAGGAGCGTCAGGCCATCACCAGGGTCAATGGCCGCGAGAGTGTTGAGCTTGCCATTTATAAAGAAGGTGACGCGAACACTGTTCATGTTGCTGAGAAAATCAAAACCGCAATGAAAGAAATTCGCAAGTCTCTGCCGGATGACATGCAACTGGATTTGATGTACGACGAGTCGGTTTTTATCTCCGGCGCGGTGAAACAGGTACAAACTGCTGCTGCGATTGGTGGTTTGCTTGCGATATTGGTGTTGTATTTCTTTTTGCGTAATTTCCGGTCCACGGTTTTGATTGCAATTGCCATTCCGGTATCTGTGATCGGCACTTTTATTCTGATGTATCTGAATGATGTAACACTTAACATTATGTCATTAGGAGGTATTGCTTTGGCCATTGGGTTGTTGGTCGACAACTCAATCGTAGTGCTGGAAAACATTTTTCGTAACCGGGAATCCGGCATGGATATTTATACCGCGGCGCGCACCGGTACCTCTGAAGTTGCGGGCGCGGTGATTGCTGCAACGCTGACGACAATAGCAGTGTTTTTTCCGATGGTATTCATTACCGGAATTGCCGGACAACTTTTTCGTGATCAGGCGCTCACCGTTACGTTTGCACTGTTGTTTTCACTATTAGTGGCCCTGACGCTGATCCCGATGCTCAGTGGCTGGGAAGGCAAGAAACATTACCATGACCATGACGATCTGCGTCCGCCAAATATTATCACCCGCCTGCTGTCCAGAATCGTCAGATTTTTCGGGCTGGGAGTGGTGTTGATTGCAAAAATTCTTCGCATTCTCTCCACACCGTTTGTCTATTTGTTTCAGGGCATCAATTCAGGCGCCGCCCGCCTCTATAAACCTGCGCTGGCCTGGAGCCTGCGCCATCGCCTGGCAGTAATTGGCGGTGCGGTAGTTTTATTTGCGGGCGCGATGTCGCTGCTTCCCCGTCTTGGGACCGAATTGATTCCGCAGCTGTCGCAAGGTGAGTTTATTGTTGATTTGCGGCTACCGGCTGGTACAACACTCGAACAATCCGATGCCACGGTGCAAAAAGCCTTTGCTGCTGCACAAAACCTGGAGCATCTGGATGTTGGCTTTTCCGTGGCGGGGAGCGGCAATCGCCTCGATGCCAGCCCGGTGGATTCGGGGGAAAATACCGCCACACTCAATATTCGACTCAAAAGTTCTGCTACGAGCGCAGATGAAGAAACAGCCATGGCTATAATGCGGGACCAAATTTCCAGCCTGGCCGGCGTGCAATACAAATTTTCGCGACCGGAACTGTTTACTTTCAGCACACCGATTGAGCTTGAGATCACCGGTTTCGACCTTGCACAACTTGAGCGTGCCAGCGACCTGCTCGTGCAGGATTTGCGTAAAAATGACCGTTTTGCCGATATAAAAACCACGGTAGAAAATGGTAACCCGGAGATTCAGGTGGTTTTTGACCACGAACGCATTCATCAGCTGGGACTGGTGGCTCGGGATGTTGCTGATACGCTGGTTGCAAAAGTGCGAGGTAGTGTTGCTACCCGCTACAGTATCCGCGACCGCAAAGTGGATATATTGGTGCGCAGCGTGAATGCAGAAGATGCAACCATTGAACAATTGCGTAATCTTATTATCAATCCACTTAGCGCACGTCCGGTCACTTTGAGTACCGTAGCTGATGTGTCAGTCGCGATGGGTCCGACAGAAATCCGGCGTAGCGACCAGGAACGGGTGGCACTGATATCTGCCAACATTACACGCGGTGATCTGGGTACCGCAGTCGATGAATTGCAGCAAACGATTGAGCGCCTGCCGCTGCCTGCCAACACCGTCACAAGCATCGGTGGCCAAAACAGCGAAATGCAACGCTCATTCTCATCAATGATCTTTACCCTGTTGATGGCTGTTTTTCTGGTTTACCTGGTGATGGCGGCACAATTTGAATCCGTCATTCATCCGTTTGTCATCCTGTTTACGATTCCGCTGGCCTTCGTGGGCGCGATCGTTGCCCTCTTCTTAACCGGCACGACCATCAATGTCGTTGTTTTTATCGGCGCCATAATGCTGGCCGGAATCGTGGTTAACAACGCCATCGTACTGATCGATCTGATTAACCAGATGCGGGCTGACGGGGTAGAAAAACTTTCTGCCATCAAGGCAGCAGGACATGCTCGCCTGCGTCCGATACTCATGACGACACTAACCACGGCGCTGGGTTTGTTGCCGATGGCAATCGGATTTGGACAGGGGTCGGAAATTCGTGCGCCAATGGCGATTACTGTCATAGGCGGGTTGCTCATGTCAACGCTGCTGACTCTCGTCGTAATTCCGGTGGTGTACTCGCTGCTTGACCGCAAACAGTATCGAACGGCCACCCGACAGGCGCCGGCATGAGACATGTTCAGGCAGCAATTCATCGACCTATTGCCACGGTGATGATCTATATCGCGCTCGCTGCCATCGGACTGATTTCGTCACAATTGCTGCCCCTTGAAAAATGGCCTGACGTGGAATGGCCCGGGATATTTGTGCAGGTTCCGTATCCGGGCTCAACACCCCAGGAAATTGAACGCAATATTACGCGGCCTCTGGAGGAATCACTGGCAACGCTCAGTGGTGTCGAGGACATGAGATCCTGGTCTACCAGTAACGAATCGCGTATCTGGGTGCAATTCAAACTTGGCGAAGAAGCGAGCGCCAAAGGTATAGATGCCCGCGCACGCATTGATGCCGCTCGGGAAAATCTGCCGGCAGACGTTAGAGACTTATTTGTCTTTACCGGTTCGCTGGCTGATGAACCAGTACTTCTGCTGCGTATTTCCAGCGAACGTGATCTGTCCAACTCCTATGACATGCTCGACCGACTGCTAAAACGTCGAATCGAGCGCATTGATGGTGTCTCCCAGGTCCGGCTCGAGGGTGTCGATCCGCGCGAAATCCGTATACTTCTGAACCCGCATCGATTAGCGACGCACGGGATCGATGCCCGCCACATACGGGACCAATTGGTACGGGCAAACTTTTCGATCAGTGCCGGGCGCATTACTGACAACGGACGCCGCTTCACTATACGACCAGAGGGCGAGTTTCGCAGCGTCGAGGAATTTGAAAACTTCAGGATAGGTGACGGTGATTTGCGTCTTGCCGACGTCGCCACGGTCGAATTACGCACGCCCGAACGCAATTACGGGCGCCACCTGGATCAAACCTATGCGATCGGGCTGGATATTCGCAAGAGCACAGGTGCAAACATCGTTCAGGTGGTCGATCGCATCATGGAAGAGGTCAATGCGGTTAGAGAGTTGCCCCAATTTCGGGATATCAACATCTTTACGTTGCAAGACCAGGGCGACGATATCCGCGATACGCTCTCTGATCTGATCAAGTCCGGCATGATTGGAGCGATACTCGCCATCTGCGTGTTGTATCTGTTTCTCCGGCAGCTATCGACCACGCTTATCGTTACTCTGTCGGTCCCTCTTTCATTGCTGATCACACTGGGGGCACTCTATTTTCTTGGCTTTTCGCTAAACATACTGTCAATGATGGGCATGATGCTTGCTGTCGGGATGTTGGTAGACAACGCGGTGGTCGTTACGGAGAACATTTTTCGGCGGCGTCAGTGCGAAGAAGGTGACCCGCTGACCATAACTTCAAACGCCGTCAGCGAGGTGGGACTCGCCGTGATCGCCGGTACGTTCACATCGATCAGCGTTTTTCTGCCTATCATTTTTGGGGACAAGAACCAGATCGCGGTATTTCTTACGCACGTCGCCATTGCCATTACCGTCGCGATGCTCGCATCGTTACTGATCGCGCAAACCCTGATTCCCATGCTTGCATCCCGCGTTAAATTACCT
>JABDLQ010000221.1 GCA_013002925.1 Gammaproteobacteria bacterium
GCAGTAGACTGTGCAGCCGTTGATGATTTGTCCCAGCCGCTTGGAAGCGCGCAGGAAGGAATGCTGGTGGAGGCGCTCCACGTGTTATCCACCGGCAATTGTTCAGCTGTTGCCGGGGCTGCCGACGCGGCCCAAAAGGCGTTTTATGCAACTCACAGCCAACGCCGCCGCCAGGTCCCGGAGTTTGGGCAGCTCATCAATGCTTACTGATCAGCCACGCAGACTACTGCCGCCGTCGACGGCGAGAATCTGGCCGGTGACATAAGGGGCATCGCGCAACAGATATAATGCGGCTGCTGCAATATCGTCAGGGGCGCCAGACCGCTTTAGCAGCGTGCCGTCGACAATGGCTGCCTTGGCGGCATCGTTCAGGCCGTTTTCCGGCCACATCACCGGACCGGGCGCAATGCCGTTGACGCGCACCTCCGGCCCCAGCTCCTGTGCCAGGGACATTGTCAGCATTACCAGGCCAGCTTTGGCGGCGCAATAGACCGGATGACCTGCCAGTGGCCGACTGGCGTGGATATCCACCATATTGATGATGGCGCCGCGGTGCTTGCGCAGCGTGGATTCCAGCGTCTGCACCAGAAAAAAAGGTGCCCGTAAATTACTGCCCATCAGGTCATCCCACTGTTCCAGCGTCGCCGTGGCAAGCGGAGTGGGGAAGAAAGCCGATGCGTTGTTAATCAAACCGTCGACCCGGCCAAACGCGCCAAGCGCCGCCTCGGCAATGCCGCCGATGGCGTTAAAGTCATTTAAATCTCCGGACACGGTTTTTACTGTGTTTGGCCGTTGGGTGTTCAGAGCTTTGGCGAGCGCGTGCGCATCGTTGGCCGATTGCCGATAGTGAACGACAATGCGCGCGCCATGTGCATGGAGGTGTTGCGCCATGGCGGCGCCGAGCCTGCGGCCGGACCCGGTGATGAATATGACCTTGTCCTGCATGAGCGGTTTCCTGGTATGTAATCTGCCGCTGTTATAAGCTGCGCGACTGCTTTTGTCTACGTCTGTCACTAACCAACGCCGGAATTGATTCCGCATGGTCATCGATATTTCACACGCAACCCACAGTTTGCCAATGCCCGCAGCTGCAGCGCTGGCACAGTCCGATGCACTGGTGGCGCGCATTTGCGCCCGTGCCAAAGAGCAGGGCGGCCGCCTGACGCTGGGGGATTATATTCATGCTGCGTTGTATGAACCCGGGTTGGGCTATTACGTATCCGGCCAGCGCAAATTTGGCGAATCTGGTGATTTTGTTACCGCGCCGGAGTTAGGGTCGGTGTTTGCAAATTGTTGCGCGCGCGCGTTTTCACGAGTGATAAGGCAACTGGCGGAACCGGTCATCGTGGAGCTTGGAGCCGGCACCGGCCAGTTTGCGCACGATGTTATGCTGGCACTGGATCGTTCAGGCGCATTGCCGCTACGCTATGAAATTCTCGAAGTCAGCCCGCAGCTTGTTGCACAACAGCGGCAACTCATTGCGACGCTGCCTGATCGGCTTGCCGACCGCGTGATGTGGCTGGATGCCGTACCCCGGGAAGCCTTCGATGGCATAGTCTTTGGCAATGAGGTCATCGATGCCATGCCGATCGAGCGCTTTTGCTGGCGAGGTGGTGATTCCATACAGCAGGATTGTGTCGTTGAGTCCAATGGCAAACTGCAGTTGATCTCAGCTCCGGCATCAGCGGCCATCGCTGAACGGGTGACCGAACTCCATGCGCAACAGGGAGACTGGCCAGTTCCCTATGTTAGTGAATTGCGCCCGGGTCTTGGTGACTGGCTACACTCGGTCACGGCGGGTCTGCGACGTGGCGTTGCCATGTTTGTAGACTACGGCACGCATGCGGGTGAGTATTATCATGCGCAAAGAACATCCGGTACGTTGTTGTGTCATTACCAGCATCGCGCACACACCGATGTGATGCGCTGGCCGGGACTGCAGGATATTACTGCATGGGTGGATTTTTCAGCCCTTTACCGTGCGGCGACGATGCTGGGTTTTGATCTTGACGGCTATACATCGCAGGCACATTTTTTGATCGACAGTGGCCTGGACGCAGTGGTTGGCGCGGAATTTTCCGACGCCGGCTATGTGCAGCAGGTGCAACTGTCGGCTGAAGTCAGGCGCCTGACACTTCCGGGGGAAATGGGTGAGCGGTTCAAGGTAGCCGCCTTTCGTCGTGATATGGAACAAGGTGTGTTGACGCCGGCACACACAGGATTTGAGGGGTATTTGAACGCATGAGTTGGTTGCAGGTAGTCGTACTGGCGGTGGTTCAGGGCCTGACAGAATTTCTGCCCATTTCGAGCTCCGGGCACCTGATTCTGACTCCGCATTTGCTGGGCTGGAATGATCAGGGTCTGGCGTTTGATGTGGCCGTGCATCTGGGCACACTCATCGCTGTTGTCACGTATTTTCGCAACGATTTATCGGATATGCTGATCTCCGGTATGGCGGTCGTCAGTGGCAAACCGCCAACACCCGCGGCCTATCTGTTGAAATTTGTGATCATCGCGACCGTGCCCACGGCGCTGGTTGGTTTTTTTCTGAACGATCTTATCGAACTGTATTTGCGTTCACCTCTGGTCATCGGCCTTACAACGATTGGTTTTGGGGTATTGCTGTGGCTCAGCGATGTATTCAAGCGCGAACACCGCGACACCGGCGATCTGACCACCAGGGATGCATTGCTGATTGGTCTTGCGCAGGTGCTGGCGCTGATTCCGGGTACTTCCCGATCCGGCATCACGATGACCGCTGGCCTGGCGCTGGGCCTCGGGCGCAAGGCTGCCGCGCGCTTCAGTTTCCTGATGGCCATCCCGATTATTTTTCTGGCCAGCGGCTTGCAGGTGGTCAAGCTGGTGCAGTCGCCGCTTGCCACAGACTGGCTGATGCTCGGCGCCGGCGTAGTGCTTTCGGCGATCGCGGCTTATTTGTGTATACGCTGGTTTCTGGCGTGGATTGAGCGCTGCGGATTTTTGCCGTTTGCCCTGTACCGGATATTACTGGGCATCGTTATTTTTGTGTTACTGGTCTGACGACTGCTGCTGTGTATGGGCGCGCAATGCCGCAAGCCGGCGCGCATTTAGTTCCCGGGCGATTTGCTCGCCCGTCAACGACTGGTCGCTTATATCGGCAACACTTACGTCAGCGACTGCCGACAATGCGTCGCGCAAAAACCGTGTTTGCGGATATGGTTCGTTTTCCAGCCCTTTTCTGCCCCTGGAATCGGCTTCACACGCCAGCAAAAAATCCTTGAATCGCTCGGGTCGGCGATAGGCATCAGTACGCTGAAACAGTTTTAACAGGGTCGACTGGCGCAGTTCGAAACAGCGATGAACAGTGCCGTGATATGCGGCTACCAGCACGGCAAGATCGCGAAAACGATTGGGGATGGTCAGTCGTTGACAGAGTTTTTTCACCAGCGCCACGCTGCGTTTTTCATGACCATGATGACTGGGCAACAGGTCGGCGGGGGTCGTGGCTTTGCCAAGATCATGAACCAGGGCGGCAAAGCGAACTGTGGCACAGGGGCTGAGTTTTGCCGCCTGCTGCAATACCATCATCGTATGCACGCCCGTATCGATTTCAGGGTGCCATTTGGCCGGTTGCGGAACGCCATAAAGGGCATCCAGTTCCGGGAAGATCCGCGCCAGCGCATTACAATCGCGCAACGTCGTGAAAAATCTGTCAGGCATTTCGGCGGCGAGTGCGCGCTCGGTTTCTGCCCACACGCGCTCGGGAACCAGGTGATCGACTTCGCCATTGGCGACCATCTGTGACATTAATGCCTCGGTCTCCGGGTGGACGGAAAACCCACAGCCTGCAAAACGCGCTGCAAAACGCGCCACGCGCAGTATTCTCACGGGATCTTCGACAAAGGCGGCGGAGACATGACGCAGCACTCTCTGCTCAAGATCCTGCTGCCCGTGAAACGGATCGATCAGGTGACCATCCGGGGTTTCGGCTATGGCGTTAATGGTCAGATCGCGTCGCTCAAGATCTTCTTCCAGCGTCACCGTGGCGGAAGCATCGACCTCAAAACCGGTGTAGCCAGGTCCGGTCTTACGCTCCGTGCGTGCCAACGCATATTCTTCCTGGCTGTCGGGGTGCAGGAACACAGGGAAATCGCGGCCTACGGCGCGATAGCCTTTGGCCAGCATCGCATCGGGGGTAGCGCCTACCACGACCCAGTCCCGGTCCGTGACTTCGAGACCCAGCAGTTTGTCGCGCACAGCGCCGCCAACCAGATAAACTTCCATGGCGCCATTGTATGAGTTTGACGCTGCGATTGCCTGGCGTTTTTACCGCTATTAGTGCACATTTTGTAACATCATGAGACTCCACTTGTTTATCAGGCTGCTGCTGCCGCCGATCATTGTGCTGATGCTGGGTGGTTGCAGCAGTCTGGCCTACTACACCCAGGCCGCGCGTGGTCACTTCGATCTCATGTCACGCAGAGTGCCAATTGACGAGCTGCTGACCACGCCGGAGGTGGCGCCAACGTTAAAGGAAAAATTATCGGTGGCGCTGGAGGCGAGGGATTTTGCCAGTGCCAACCTGGCCCTGCCGGATAATAAAAGCTATCGCACCTACGCTGATCTGGAGCGCCCATTTGTGTTGTGGAACGTGTTTGCGACACCGGAATTTTCGGTTGCGGCAAAACAATGGTGTTACTGGTTTGTCGGTTGCCTGAGCTATCGTGGATATTTTTCCGAGGACAAAGCACGGGCGGTCGGCACGCAACTGCGCGCCAATGGCTATGACGTATTCGTCGGAGGAGTTGCGGCGTATTCAACGCTGGGTCGCTTCGCAGACCCACTGCTGAACACAATGGTCGACCGCGAAGTGCTCTATATTCCGGAGATCATGTTCCACGAACTTGCCCATCAACGGGTATACCGTGCCGGTGACAGTGAGTTCAGTGAATCACTTGCATCGTTTGTTCAGCAAGAGGGCGTACTGCGATGGCTCGAGGCGCGCAACGATACCGCAGGAATGGCAGAGTATCGATTGGCGATCAGCAGAGAGCGTGATTTTGTCAACCTGCTGATCGGGGCTCGCAGTGCGCTGCAGAAATTATTTGCCTCGGAATTGGAACCTGCGGCGATGCGCGCCGGCAAGGCCGCTGTTTTCGACCAACTGCAGACGGACTACCGCATCCTTAAAACGGCGCAGTGGGGGGGCTACACTGGTTACGACCGCTGGTTTGACCGCAAACTTAACAATGCTCACCTTGCGACGATATCGACATATCACCGACTGATTCCGGCGTTTCGAGTCGTGCTGGATGATGTGGGCGGCGACATGGAGGTGTTTTTCCAGCGCTGCGCGCAACTGGCAAAACTAAATGATGAGACCCTGCGAAAGAGGCTCGATGCACTGTTACAGCGTGCGCATCATAGCGGGGACTGCATCCGTTGCAGTAGCACTACAAGTGTTCCCCGGCGGACATCACCCGTCGCCACGCCGCACACGAACATCTTGCCAATGACATCCTGAGCGGTCGCACCGGGATGTTGTTATCGACCTGCGTGTTCCCGCATTTTGCTATAGCGCCGTCGCACATCCACCGTGCCAAGGTACTTCGGTAATACAGCCGTGAGTGCCTCTGGTTTGATGTCCAGACGGCTGAAGCCGTCTTTATCACAGATGCTGTGTACAGTCAGGGATTTGAAATTATCTGTGGAGAATGGTTTGCCGGGTACAAAGTCCATAAAGGCCGCCTGCATACGGGCAAGCGAATCTGGTACACCAACTATGTTGCGCCTGAGACCCGTGTGATCGCACACCAGTTGCAAAATCTCCCGAAGTGAATAGACCTGTGGCCCACACAACTGATACACCTTGTTATCGGTCCCGGTATCCGTGATGCACCGGCTGATTGCCTTGATGACGTCCCCGACATAAACGGGCGCAAAGCGCGCGTTGGCACGCGGTAACGGAAACACTGGTGACGGCAGCTTTAACAGATCCGCAAACTTGTTGATAAAAGAATCATCGGGCCCAAAAATTACCGATGGTTGCAGAATACTCCAGGCGAGATCCGGGTTCTTGTTACCGCGGATCGCGTCTTCCGCGCGGCCCTTGGATTGCAGGTAATAGCTGGGTCCGTCACCGGCATCGGCTTTTAGTGCACTCATATGGACAAATTTCCTGATGCCATGGGTGTTGCATGCTGCAAGAATCTTGTTGACCAGTTGCACGTGCACCTTATCAAAGCCTAGTCCTTTGCGACCTTTTTCATTCAGGATCCCGATGAGGTTGACGACCACATCAGCGCCAGCCAGCTGTGCGGCCAGCTCACGCTCATTATGCACATTGGTTTGTACGATGGTGGCCTGGGGAATAACGAGTAAATGACGGCTATCTTCACGATAGCGCGTGAGCACGGTGATGCGATGTCCTTGAGCAGCAAGGTGAGTGACAAGGTGGCTGCCCAGAAAGCCGCTGCCCCCCAGAATGGTAATTTTTTTCGCGCGCATGATTTTTGTGATGATTGTGAGTAGCCCGGAATTATACTGCAATTTCTCTAATTGCTGGCAAATCTGTTAGCGGTTCCGGGGTTGGTAAGTATGGGTGGCATCATGCTTGCCAGGCGCTGCTCCTGTCCGGTCAATTGCCAATGCGTGATCGCCTGTGCTGCAAGCACACGCTTGACGTAGCGCCGGGTTTCGGTGAACGGGATGTTTTCTACCCAGACATCGGCCGGCAGCGTGGCGGTGGGCAGCCAGCCGCTGACCCGGTGTGGACCGGCGTTGTACGCGGCGGTTGCCAGGACCTGGTTATGACCAAAGCGGGTATAGATCTGGCCCAGATAATGGGTGCCAAGTTTAATATTGGATTCCGGATGCAATAACGTCGACCGCCCGCGATAGTTGATATGTGCTGTGCGTGCCGCCAGACGGCCCGTGCTGGGAATAATCTGCATCAGTCCATAGGCGTTTGCGGACGAGCGTACATCAGGCATGAACAGGCTTTCGGTGCGGGCCACGCCATAGGCCCAGGTACGATCGATGCCGGATGCCTGTGTCGCCTGTTCGAAGATGTCCATATACGGCGTCGGATGGGACAGTCTGTAATCACTGACACTTGTTTTTGCCAGCGTACTAATGGCACGGGAGTGCCACTCCCAGCGATTGGCCAGTATCGACGCTTGCGCTTTTTGATGCTCATCAAGCGTTTTTATAGCGCGATCCCACTCAGCGCGGGCAAACCCGTGCAGGCTGACTTCGTACAGTTCACGGGCGCGCAGCAGCCTGGCATCATTGCTCAATAAGTCGATTACCGCTTCATCGGGCGGCACGGTCGCCTGGGTGAATCCGTAGGATTGATCCAGTCGGTCGGCGGCTAAAAAGCCGTAGTAAGACGCTTCGTTGGCAATCTGTTGATAAATCGTCGCCGCGACTTTACTTTGGCCCGTGGCTTCGGTGGCCCGCGCCTTCCAATAAATCCAGGTTGTATCATCGGCCAGCGTGTCTGGCATTTGCATTACCGCTTCGAGCACTGCGGGCCAATCCTGCAGCGCGAGGGCCCGGCGCACGCGCCATGCCGCTGAGTCTTCGCTGTGTACCGTTAGCTCCTGCAACCAGCTATGCGAGATGGACAGGTGATCGCGCGCGGCAGACAGCGCGATCCCCTGGGCGATGGTGTGGCGCTGGTCATCGGTAAACCGATAGCGCTGCTGTAGTTTTTGCCATATGTCGTAGGTGCTTTCAGGAGCGCGGCGTGCAGCCCGTTTCAGGCCGTAAATCAGCAAATTGCGGTTCGCTTCATTGTCACGCAATTTCTTTTGCTGTTTTAGTGCCGCCACCGGGTTAGCGCGCATTTTCGCCCAACGGTTCACCCGATTAACATCTTTTTTGTGTGCGGATTTGGCCAGATACGCGGCGAGCTTGATGTTGCCATTGGTCAGCGCAAGATCAATGCGCTGACGCACGCGCTTGGTCGTCAACAGCTTTTTGTTAGCAAGATGGGAAAACACTGGATCGCATTCTTTAGGCAAGCTGGAGCCGGACATCCACAAATCGAGTGCGGCGTTGTTTGTTGCTT